>CAZVGQ010000107.1:0-4835 GCA_964626775.1 uncultured Smithella sp.
CGGCGCCTTCGGTCATGCCGGGGATGCGCCCCATCTGGCCGATGGTCGCGGGCGCTATCCGGGTGAGCTTGGCCTGCAGTTCGTTGGACAGGCCGGGCACGGACGTATAGTCGAAATCCGGCGGGATTTTTATCTTTTCCTGTTCTTTCAGTTTTTTTGTCGCTTCGAACTGGCGCTTGATATAGCCTTCATACTTGATTTCGATCTCGATCTGTTTTTTCACAAAGCGGTCGTCCTGCGGCTCCCAGCCGGGGAAACCGTTTAGATCATCATAGGCAATTTCATGCCTTTTCAAGAGACCATACAGATTGGTGGCCTGTGTAATCGGCGGTGAAGGCAGAGAGGCCAGCTTTTCATTGATGTCGGGCGACGGTTTGACGGACGAGGATTTGAGCTTTCTAATGCCTTCTTCAATCCGTTTCTTTTGATTCTGAAGATCCAGATAATGGGCGCGGTCAACCAGCCCCAGCTCGCAGCCCCGGCCCATCAGCCGAAGGACGGCATTGTCTTCCCGAAGAATCAGCCGGTACTCGGCCCGCGAGGTGAACATGCGGTAGGGTTCATCCACGCCGCGCGTGACCAAATCGTCGATCATCACGGCCATGTAAGCCTCCGAACGGTCCAGGACAAAAGGCGGCGCGCCCGTGAGCGCCAGCACGGCGTTGATTCCCGCCCAGATGCCCTGCGCCGCCGCCTCCTCATAGCCGGACGTTCCGTTGATCTGACCCGCCAGGTACAGGCCGGAGATGAGTTTGGTCTCCAGCGTCATTCGAAGCTGGGTCGGCTGGACAAAGTCGTATTCAATGGCGTAGGCGGGCCGCATGATTTCAGCCTGCTCCAGGCCGCGCACACTGCGGACAATCTCGTACTGCAATTCCAGCGGCAGAGAATTGCCCAGTCCCTTGGCGTAAACTTCCTGCGTGTTGAGTCCCTCATGCTCCAGCACGACGGGATGGCTCGTCCGTTCGCCGAATCGCATCACCTTGTCTTCGAGTGACGGACAGTAGCGCGCGCTGACGCCTTTGATGGCGCCGGAATAAAGAGGGGACTGACGAATATTGTCGCGGATGATGCGATGGGTTTCCTCGCACGTGCCGGCAAAATAAGAAGGCAGGCGCTCCGTCCGCAGAGAGGAGGTGGTGAAAGAAAAAGGCGCGGGATCGGGGTCGCTGTCCTGGCGCTCCAGAACGGAAAAATCAATCGTCGAGGCTTTCAGACGCGGCGGCGTACCGGTTTTCATCCGGCCCATTTCAAAGCCGAGCGACGCGAGTTGATTGGCAAGCCCCACCGAAGCCAGTTCTCCCGCCCTGCCGGATTGCGTCTGCGACCGTCCGATATGGACCAGGCCGTTTAAAAAGGTGCCCGTGGTGACGACGACTCTTCGTGCGCCGTAAAAATGGCCGCTCGCGTCCAGCACACCGGCGATCTTGCCGTGCTCGACGACCAGGGATTCCACCATGGCCTGGCGGATGTGCAGGTTGGCCTGATTTTCCACCGTCGCTTTCATGGTCAGCCGGTAAAGCTGCTTGTCGCACTGCATGCGGGTGGATTGAACGGCCGGGCCCTTGGAGGCGTTGAGCAGGCGGAAGTGCACGGCGGTTTTATCCGTGATCCGGCCCATCTCTCCGCCCAACGCGTCAACTTCCTTGACGAGCTGGCTTTTGGCAAGTCCGCCGATCGCCGGATTGCAGGACATCAGCGCGATGGAATCGAGATTGATGTTGAACAAAAGCGTCCTGGCGCCCATGCGCGCCGCAGCCAGCGCGGCCTCGCAGCCGGCGTGCCCGCCGCCAACCACGATAATGTCGAATGAATCGGACAAACTATTTGCTCCTTACGCCAAGTCCCTGAACGTAAAATATGTGAAAAAGCCATCTCCTCAAAAACGTGTCGTACCGTGAAGGCCGGCATCCAGATTTTTTTCAACGTAAGCAGAAGCCGCCGCCCTTTTTTCTGGATTCCGTGTCGCGCTGCGCTTGCACGGAATGACGAAAGGTGTAATATGTAAACTTACGGTAAGGACTTTAAAAAAACAACAAAAAAAGAGGATGCCGTGGGCAAGCCGGATTTCTGGAAAAACACCAAACGCTATTACGATTTGAAAAGCTACTGGCGCAACCGGTTCGGCTGCACGGTCCACAAGCTGCAGATCGACGCGGGTTTTACTTGTCCCAATCGTGACGGGCGTGTGGCCACCGGCGGCTGCATCTACTGCGACGGGCGGGGATCGAAACTGCGCCAAAGCGGGATTCTTCCCTCCGTCGCCGACCAGATTGCTTCCGGCAAAAAATATTACAAGCCGTCCTCTTCAAAATTTGTCGCGTATTTCCAGACCTTTACCAACACCTACGCTCCGGTGGAAACGCTCAAGGCGCTCTACGACGAGGCGCTGGCCCAGGAAGATGTCATCGGCCTGTCCATCGGCACGAGGCCGGACTGTCTGCCCCCGAAGGTCATTGATCTTCTGGCCGGCTATGCGAAACAGCATCACGTCTGGGTGGAACTGGGCCTTCAGTCTGCTTCCGACCGGACGCTGGCGTTCATCAACCGGGGACATGACTTTCGGCAGTTTGCAGAAGCCGTCGAAGCGCTTGAAGGCAGAGGATTGAACATCTGTGTCCATATCATCATCGGCCTGCCCGGCGAAAACGACGAAGACGTGCGGGAAACGGCCAGAACCTTGGCGGCCCTGGGCGTCAACGGCATCAAAATTCATTCTCTTCTGGCGCTCGACGGCACAAAAATGGGTGAAATGTACAAACAGGGAGATATCCCCATGATATCCAAGGAAAAATATGCGTCCCTCGTCGCGGATGTTCTGGAACTACTGCCGCCGGAAATGGTCATTCAGCGCCTCACCGCCGACGGCTACCGGGATATCCTTCTGGCGCCCGCATGGGCGCAAAACAAGCTGGATGTGCTAAACGCCATTAATAAAGAGCTGGAGAGAAGAAACAGCCATCAAGGTATGCACCACAGACAAAACTGATTAGATGCCCTCTGGAATTTTTGACAACATCATTTTCCTTCGATTCAATATGCGCCCGTCCACTACAAACGTTCCATCGCCAATGGCGTGAAGGGCTCGTTTCTCTTTTCGTGAATTGTCGATGTACGCGGCAATGCCTTCAAGAACAACGATATTGTGCTTTTTCACGATATCGATAACATTGCATTCGATGTTCGCCAGGCATTCTTTTATCAATGGCGCTTTGACCTGTTTTCCCTTCACGGGGGTCAGCATGAACTTTTCAAACTTGTCTGTGTCGGCGCCGGAGCAGGTTCCCACGCCAACGACCTTATCCAGGAGGTCAACCGTGGGAATTGCAATCACGCATTCCTTTGTCTTTCGAAGAGCCGCAAATGAATAATTCCATGGCCCGGTGGTTATGGCAAGCATCGGCGTGAAGTCCACCACCATGGTCCACGAGATCGTCATGATGTTGTTCTTCTTCCCATCATGTGTCGTAACGAAGACAACGGGACCTGACTCCATCAGTGTAAACGCTTTGCTGATTTGCATCCTTTTCATGAATCCATGCCTCCCAATTTGTTTGCTAACGTCACGGTTTCACGGCGGCGTTTGCGCCGAACATAGCGGCCGATTGTTGGCGTAAGCAATCTTCTATCCACGCCGGTCTTATCCTTCGCGTCCATTTGGCGAACCGCAACTTCTCCCCGACATAGAATCCCCTGTATGCGCTGACCGGATCTCCGGAAACCTTGTATTTCTCAGGCATTGCCTGCGCGAATTCCGTCAATCCCAACGATTCAAATTTCATCGACTTCACCCGGTCCAATACATGAATCGAAGCATGTTGTTCGGATTTCCGGTATCTGTATTGGTATTCACGATTCAGCGCTCTTGCCAGACTGATCAGCCATTGAAGGTTGTCGTAGGATTCGCCGGCCCAGAGAGCACAGGGGTGTTTGGTGTGCGTAGATTTGTATGGTGTTGCGAAGCCTTTCTGGTTGAGAACGGTGCAGACGATCTGAGTGCTCTCCAGAATCATCTTAACCACGTGCTGGTCGCAGTGGTAACGCGCGCACCTTTCAGTATTGAGGTCGAGAACGAAGATGTTCATTTTCTATAGGCGCCTTACTGCCCGGCTCGCCGGCTGCCAGGGCCAAATTTGGCTGACAAGTCTGCACGCAAGCGTAGCCCTGGCCATAAGGTTCGCATGATAGTATTCGCCATGATCTGTTACCCATTAATTTTCTGGTTCATCAGGCAGCTGAGCACCATGCCATACCGCCACCACCCATACATCATTATCCTTAACCTTATAGAAAAAACGATAGGGCTTTACAATAACTTCACGAAAAGGAAGTTCAGGAAACTCTGGAAGCGGCCTTCCCGACTCAGGAAACTTCTTGAGCCGGGATAAAGCCTTCTCTGCTTTTTGACGAAAAGATAATGCAGCAGAAGGCCTGTCCCGGTGTATGTACGCAATGGCATCAAGAAATTGGCGGCGGCCTGTGGGCGTGAATAATATTCTCAAAGTTTTGCAGCCTCAAGATAAAGGTCGGCCTCTTTCAGCACTTCGTCGAGCTCATAACCAGTTCCCGCAGCTATTTCTTTCTCGCCTCTGGCGAGCAGGTGTAAAATATCCATTTCATGCTGGGCATTTTGATAGACTTCCATGCTTACCATTACAGCAGCCGCTCTTCCACGCTGTGTAATAAAAACCGGTTCTCTTGAAGATGAAATACTCTTCACTACATCGCTGGCATTTTGTCTAAGATCGGAAATGGGTATAATTTTTGGTGCATTTGGCATTGGTTGTACCTCCTATTGTATTGTCAATTGTACTACCAATGAACGCTTTAGTCAA
>CAZVGQ010000108.1:0-4799 GCA_964626775.1 uncultured Smithella sp.
GTTCGCGCCGGCCATATTTCCGCCATTCGGGAATACGCGCCCCGGAATTATCTGATGCTCAACGAGGCCGCGCGCCGAAACCTGGAAATCTTCGCGACGCTTCAGGACGGAAGAAGCACCGGCTCTCTTTTTTCGCTGATCAATGAAACCCTGACGCCGATGGGGGCCAGGCGTCTACGCTGGTGGATGGGCTATCCGCTCACGTCGCCCGAAAGAATCCGCGGACGGCTGGCGGCCGTGGCGGAAATCAAAGACAGCCACGCGGCGCGCGAAGGCCTGCGCAAAATTCTTTCCGGTGTCTATGATCTGGAAAGGCTGGCCGGACGCGTTGCGCTCATGGCGGCGACGCCGCGCGACCTCGTCGCGCTGAAAACGTCTCTTGCCGTTTTGCCCGGCCTGCGATCCGGCCTGGAAGAATATACCGCGCCCGCTCTCAGTGCCTTGCGCAAAGACATGACGGACATGTCCAAGACGGTTCATCTTCTTTCCCGCGCGATCGTCGCCGATCCTCCCGCCCGCACGCAGGACGGGGGATTCATCGCCGCGGGCTTTGACGAAGACCTGGATCGCCTGCGCTCCATCAGCTCCGACGGCAAGAAATGGATTGCCGCGCTGGAGGTTCGGGAGCGGCAGGCCACGGGCATCCATTCCCTCAAAATCGGCTACAACAGCGTGTTCGGCTACTATATCGAAGTGACCAAAGCCAACGCCGCGCTGGTGCCGGACTCCTATGTGCGCAAGCAGACGCTGGTGAACGCGGAGCGCTACATCAATCAGGAATTGAAAGAATTCGAACAGACGGTGCTGCACGCGGAAGAAAAAATACGCGCCCGGGAAAATGAACTGTTTGGCGCGCTTCGCGAAAGCCTGCTGCCGGATATTCCTGAAATTCAGTACAACGCTTTTCGCGTGGCCGAGCTCGATGCGATTTGCGCGCTGGCGGAAGCGGCCGAAAAGTATTCCTATGTCTGTCCGGAAATAGATGACGGAGACGTCATCGACATTCAGGACGGCCGCCATCCGGTGGTCGAAGCGGCCCTCAAAAAGGAAGGTTTCGTGCCCAACGACACGCTGCTCGATCTGCGGCAAAACCGCCTGCTGGTCATTACCGGGCCCAACATGGCCGGCAAGTCCACGTATATCCGGCAGGTGGCCCTGATCGTGCTTCTCGCGCAAATGGGCAGTTTTGTTCCCGCTTCCCGCGCCCGCATCGGCGTGGTTGATAAAATCTTCACGCGCATCGGCGCGTCGGACAGCCTGGTCAAAGGCCAGAGCACGTTTATGGTGGAAATGATGGAGACGGCTCAAATTCTGACGGAGGCGACGCCCCGCAGCCTGGTCATTCTGGACGAGGTGGGCCGGGGAACTTCGACGTTTGACGGGTTAAGCATCGCCTGGGCCGTGGCCGAGTATATTCACGATTTCGCCGGACAGGGCATGCGCACGCTGTTTGCCACGCACTACCACCAACTGACCGATCTGGCCGCGTCCAGGCAGGGCGCGAAAAACTACAACATTGCCGTCAAGGAATGGGGGGAGAAAATCATTTTCCTGCGCAGGATCATGGAGGGGGGGACGAGCCGCAGCTACGGCATCGAAGTCGCGAGGATCGCCGGTGTTCCGGCGGACGTCATTGTCCGGGCCAGGGAAATTCTGCGCAATCTGGAGAAGGGCGAATTCGACGAAATCGGCATGCCGCGGATCGCCCGCGGCCAAAATGTCCGAAAGCCGGCCAATCCGCAGTTGAATCTGTTTGGGCAGAGCGAAGACGTCGTGCTGGAAGAGCTTCGTCGGCTGGATGTTTCTTCAATGACGCCGCTTTACGCGCTCAACAAGCTCAACGAGCTCAAAAGCAAATTATGACCGGGAAAACAGGAAGGGCGTCGTCCCATGGCCAAACGGTCTTTTAAAAAACGCATTGGAATGGTGATGCTGGGAGCGGCTGTCCTCGTGGCGGGGGTGTTTTGTGCGCCGCGCTTTCTGGCGTATTCGACCGGCTGCAAACGTGCGGATGCCGTCGTGGTTTTGCTGGGGCCCGTTTTTAACGACCGGGACCGCCATGCCCGGGATTTGATGAACCGGGGGATGGCGGACTATCTCTTAATTCCCGCCTATCAAAAGGTTTTCGCCGTTGACCGGGGAAAGCTCAAGCCCGTTTCGGTCCGGAAAGACCCCGATCGCCTCAAAACGAATCAGGGCGTTGAGGCGCCATCGTATTATGAGGACACGCACCTGGAGCTGATCGAGGCGAAAAGAATCATGCGGCAATACGGTCAGACGACGGCGATCTTCGTCAGCTCCCCGTATCACATGCGGCGCATCCGCATCATGGTCGGCAAAGAATTCGGTTCGCCCGAAGGCCATTGTTTTTTGCCGACGCCCTACGAAAAGGTCCCGGTAAACGCCTGGGAACTGAAGGCGTCAGACTGGAAAAAAGTGGGCAGAGAGTACGTGAAAATCGCGTGGTTTCTCGTTTATTCCCCGTGGGTCCGCTGACGGTTTACGTTTCCTCTTTGAGATACGGCAGGGCCAACTGCACTTTTTTGAGGGCCTGTTTCTCAATCTGGCGGGCGCGTTCACGGGTGATGTTGTATTTGTCGCCGATTTCCTGCAGGGTCAGCGGATCATCCGCCATGACGCGGTGCTGAATAATGTAGCTTTCCCTTTCGCTGAGCCTGGCCAGAGCGCCGGCGATGTCGCGCTTTACCAGGCTGCGCTCCTGGTTCTTGATCAGCAAGGTTTCCTGATCGTCTCCGTCGTGGGTGAGAAAATCCATATGGGACGTGTCGCCGTCGTCGCCGATGAGTTCGTTGAGCGACAGGTCGCGCGCGCCCATCCGCAGATCCATTTCCGCGACTTCGGAGCCCTTGACGCCCAGTGAATCGGCGATCTCGCTGAATTCGGGATTTTTTTTCGAAATGGTTTCCAGCTGTTTTCTGGCCTGGCTGAGCTTGAAAAAAAGCTTTCTCTGCGCCTGCGTGGTTCCGATTTTGACGATGCTCCAGGATTTAATCAGGTAGTTCTGAATGTAGGCGCGAATCCACCAGACCGCATAGGAAATCAGGCGGTAGCCTTTCTCCGGGTCGAATTTTTTGACGGCGTGAATCAGCCCGATGTTGCCTTCCTGGATGAGATCGGCCAGTTTGAAGCCGTAGTTGCGGTATTCGTGGGCGATCTTCACGACAAACCGCAGGTTGGAAACGATCAGTTTTTCCGCCGCTTCCATGTCGTTGTCCTTCTTCAGGCGCATGGCTAGCTTGAATTCTTCCTCGGGGGTTAAAAGGGGAAAACGGTTGATTTCGGCGATGTATAAGTCCAGAGTGCCGGTGACGACGGGTAACTTCAACGTGCAGGCCTCCTCGATAAGCAAAACATGACCTGATAGATACCGAAGAGTCAATGGACGGTCAAGCAAATATTTCCAAGCCGCTTGCCGCGTCTTGACAGGCGGGCTTCGAATGTTTATTCTAACCTCAAAAAGAGCCGGGAATGGTTATGAAATCCGTGAACAAGACAATGATCGAATCGGCCATCAAGCTGGCGAAAGAGGTCAAAGCCGGCTGTGTTCTCGTGTGCGTGGATGTTCAGAGGGAACTGGCCGAGCTTTCGGAAGACGAGAGAAAATCGGTTCGGTTTGTTCTCGTCATGAAAGAGTCCGAGGAACTGCCGGAGAAACTGCTGCCGGCGGCGAAGAAACTTGAGCTTCCCGACGTGAATCTGACCCGCGTCGGAAAGATCAAGATCGCGATCGCCAAGGGAATCGTTTCCGGACTGTTCAAAAAAGGAGACAAGATCGTCTGCCTGTCGGGCGTGCCGAAATTCGGGTACGCGGACAGCATCTTTTTCATCGACGTGGGGCGCGAATTTGAAATTCTGACGTCCGACGACATCAGCGATGTCGTGGATTCCGTCCAGCCGGAGGTTTTCAACGCGGCGTTGAACATCGCCTGCGAGCTTGCCGCTCAGGGGCGGGAAACCCGGAAGGTCGGAACGATCTTTGTGCTGGGGGATGATGAGAAAGTCATGCAGTTTTCCCGGCAGATGATCATCAACCCGTTTAAAGGGTACTCCGAGGAGCAGCGCAATATTCTGAACCCGGAGCTGGAGGAAACCATCAAGGAGCTTTCCGCCATTGACGGCGCGTTCGTCATCAAGGCCAACGGAGCGATTGTTACGGCAGGCCGGCATCTGAGCGCGGCGCTGGACAGCAAAGATTTTCCGTCGGGGCTGGGCAGCCGCCATATCGCCGCGGCGGGCATCACCAACGTGACCAAAGCGGTGGCGATGGTGATTTCCCAGTCCTCGGGAAACGTCAGCATTTTTAAAAGCGGAAAGCTCTTTGTGACGATTGAAAAACCCGTGGAGTAGAAAGAGGGAGACCATGAGATTTGATAAATTTACATTGAAAGTGCAGGAAGCGCTTCAGGACGCGCAGACGATGGCCGCCTCGCAGGGGCACCAGGCCATTGAGCCTGAGCATTTGCTGGTGTGTTTTTTACAGCAGCCCGACTCCATCGCCTCCGCCGTTCTGACGAAGCTGGGGGCATCGGCGCAAAAAATAGAACGGGAACTGAACGCCTATTTGAAAAAGCAGCCCAGTGTCGGAGGCTCGGGCGCGGGCCAGGTGTATCTGGGCGGCCGGCTCAACCGGCTGTTCGACCAGGCCATGACGGAAGCGGCGCAGCTCAAGGACGAGTACGTGAGCGCCGAGCATGTACTGGTCGCGATGTCCGAGGAGAAGGAAGGGCAGGCGGGTAAAACGCTGCGTCAAAACGGCGTCACGAGGGACAATATTTTCA
>CAZVGQ010000109.1:0-4797 GCA_964626775.1 uncultured Smithella sp.
TGGGAAACATGTTTGCCGAAGACGCCAAAGTGCGGGACCAGGCGGCGCGCGCTCTGATCGAAATCGTTGAAAATCTGCCGGAAAAAGAAAAGAACGCCGTCCTTCGGGGAATCGCCGGCAAACTGCTGGATTGGGTCAAGCTGGAAATGCTGGCAACCCCCGCGTATAAAAAAATCTGCGGGTTTCTCAGGGACTATGTGAATGATCTGATCTGGCAGGACGACTTTCACGCAGCCATTCCGATTCTGGGCTTTTTCAACGACATCCGGACGGGCGTGGTGGAAAAGAACGATACGATTCACGAGATATCCGTTGACTTCATCAGCGCCTGCGCCTCCGAAGAGCGCCTCGCCATCCTTTTCAATATTTACAAGGACGGAGAACCGGATAAAAAACGCGACGCGGGAGAAATGCTGATCCGGCTCGGCGACAACGCCCTGAATCATCTGCTGGACCTGCTCAGGGAGCACCGGGACAGCAACGAGCGCGTTCGCATCATGCGGCTGATCATCAGCGCCGGCCGGCCGGCGGTCCCGCCGGTCCGCGACCGGCTCGGCAAGGATCAGCCCTGGTTTTACCTGCGGAACATCGCCTACATTCTGAGCCACATCGGAGATGAGTCCAGCGCCGAAGCGCTTCTGCCGCTGCTTCTCCACGAAAACATCAAGGTGAGGCTGGAGGCTCTGAAAAGCATCAATCGCACCGGGAAAAGCCAGCGCTGCGCGCTGCTCCTTTCCGTCCTGCCGCAGGTGGAGCATAAATTCATGATCAACATCATCGACGTGCTCGGCGGCGCAAAATGCGCCGAGGCGGAGCCGACGCTGGTCATCCTGCTGGAGAATAATCCGATCAAAGACAAAGACCTGCGGGCGACTCTGCAGGAAAGGATCTGCGCCGCCCTCGGCAGCATCGGACTTTCCAACTCCATCCCCGTCCTTTCCAGAATCGTCGGGACCAAATCCTTCCTGGGCATCAGCCGCTACCCGGAAAATGTGAAAACGGCCGCCGCAAAGGCATTAACGTCCATTAAAAAGCGCTAAAGCGCCCCGGTCTTAAACGCATTCCTCCAACGGAAAGGTGAACGCTCTTAATCCCGCCCGCGGATTTTCCTCTTTGAACTTCCGGACCAGATCGACGAGCTTCTGAATCTCCTCGTCCGGCACGCCCAGCAAAAGAGTATTGTTCCTGCCCGGCCAATAGTGCGTACCCAGCTTCGGCTCGCTTTCCTCGCCTTCGCCGGTCGCGCCGTGCATTTTCGTGTAGGATCTGAACCCGGCGTTTTTGAAGGCGTCCGTGACCCGCTCATCCATGGCCTCGGCGTAAATGACAAAAAACATTTTCATGGGACCTCCTCCCGAAACAACCGTCTTTTATGGTTTTCCGTTCTTTCTTTTCCGGCTCCTGAATTTTTCCTGCCAGTCGTCAAAAATATCATAGGCGGCCGGGACCACGATCAACGTCAGCACCAGGGAGGTCAGCAGCCCGCCAATCACGGCAATGCCCATGGGAGACCTTGTTTCCGCGCCTTCCCCGACCGCCAGGGCAATGGGCAGCATGCCGAAGACCATGGCAAAGGTGGTCATGAGAATCGGCCGCATTCGGACCGGCCCCGCCTGCAGAATCGCTTCCCGGCGCGACAGCCCCCTGCCCCGCAGAACATTGGTATAATCCACCAGCAGAATGGCATTCTTCTTGACAAGGCCCATGAGCAGAATCAAGCCGATCAGACTGAAGATATTCAGCGTATTGCCGGTGATAAACAAGGCGCCGAAAGCGCCGATGAAGGACAGCGGCATGGACAGCAGCACGGTCACGGGATGCACAAAGCTTTCAAACTGCGACGCCAGAATCATATAGGCCATGATGACGCCCAAGAGCAGCGCGAACAGCAGATAGGTGAAGGACTCCTGCATGGTGTCGGCCATTCCCTGATACTTGGGCAGGTAATCCGGCGGCAGAATTTTTGCCGCGATCGCATCCAGCTCTTCCTTCGCCTGTCCCAGCGGTTTGCCTTCCAGAGAGGCGAACACGGTGATGGCCCGCTGCCGGTCCACACGGTTGATGACGCTTGGACCCGCCCCCTCCTCCATGTAAACAACGTTGGAAAGACTCACCAGCTTGCCGTCGCGGGCGCGCACATAAATGCGCCCCAGAGAAGAGGCGCTTTCCCGGTCCTGCGGGTTGAGCCGCACCCGGATATCGTATCGTTTCCCCTTGAGCTCATCCTTATAGCGGGCAATGTCCATCTCGCCGCTAATCAGAATATTGATCGCCTCGGCAATCGTGGCCACCTCCACGCCCAGATCCGCCGCCCGGTCGCGGTCCACATAAACTTTAAATTCGGGTTTGCCGACTTCCAGAGACGTGTCCACATCCGTGATGCCCGGCAGCCTGGCGAACTCCGCGCTGATCTGCTTGGCGTAGGCCTGCAGCGCGTTCAGGTCCTGGCCGCGAATGCTGAACTGGATCGGCACATTCCGGATTCCTCCGCCCACAACGGAAATGTCCTCCGCGGAGACTTTCAGCCCGGGGATCGCGCGCAGTTTGGCGCGGGCGATTTTTTTGACATCCTCCTGGCTTCTTTTGCGCTGGGCTTTGGGCTTCAGGTTGAGAAACATCAGTGCACGGTTGTGGTAGCCTCCGTACCCCTGCACGTAATAGACCGATTTCACTTCCGGAATGTCGGCCATCATCTGCTCCGTTTGGCCCAGATACCGTTCAATCTGATCCACGGAATAATCGATGGGCGCCTCCATGCGAACGATGAAAACGCCCTGATCTTCCGGCGGAACGAATTCCTTGCCCATGAACGCGGTGAGGCCAAGGCTCAGCACAAAGATGATCAGGGCTCCCACGAGAACCGTTTTGCGCCGGCCCAGCGTAAACGCAAGGACGCGTCGGTAAAAGTCTTCCAGCCTCTTGTAGTAGCGCTCCAGAACGTCGCCGACTCTCTTCCAGAAGGACGGTCGTGCCGGAGGGCCAACACCGGAAGTCCCGGCGGCAAGGGGATTGAGCATGCTTTTGCGGTGCGGCTTCAGAAAAATCGAGGCCATCATCGGCGTCAGCGTGAAGGAAACCAAGAGCGACACCATCACGGCAAAAACGATCGTCAGGGCAAACTGGATGAAGAACCGGCCGATAATCCCTTTCATAAAGGCGACGGGCAGAAAAATGCCCACGATCGCGAAGGTGGTCGCCATCACCGCGAGCCCGATTTCGGAGGTCCCAAAGGTTGCCGCTTCGCGCGGCTCCATGCCTTCTTCCACGTGGCGGTAAATGTTTTCAATGACAATAATCGCGTCGTCAATCAGGAGGCCGACCGAGAGCGACAGGGCCAGCATGGTCATGTTGTTGAAGGTAAATCCAAAGGCATTGATCAGCGCAAAGGTGGAGATGACGGAAACCGGAAGCGCCACCGCGCTGATCAGGGTCGTGCGTACGTTCTTGAGAAACAGCAGAACGGCCAGCACGGCAAACAGGCTGCCGAGAATCAGGTGAAACTGAACTTCCTCGATCGAACGGACAATAAACAGAGACTGGTCAACGGCGGTATTGACTCTCATGCCCGGGGGCAGGGTTTTGTTGATTTTTTCAATTTCCTTCTTGACCCGGTTGGCCACCTCCACGGTATTGGTGCCCGACTGCTTCTGGATGGCCATGCCCACGGCGGGAACGCGGTTGAAGCGCGCCAGCGAGCGTTTTTCCTCCATGCCGTCCTCGGCGCGGCCGATATCCCGTATCCGCACCGGCGCGCCCTTGTAGGTGCTGATGATCAGGTCGTTGAAATCGGCGATGCGGGGAAACTCCCCCTTGATCCGGACGGTGTATTCGCGCGTTTGGGTTTCGACGCGTCCGCCCGGCAGTTCAATGTTTTCCCGCCTCAGCGCGGCGACAATATCATGGGGAGACACCTCGTAGGCTCTCATTCGGGCGGCATCCAGCCAGATGCGCACCTGTCTCAGGCGCAGCCCGTAAAAGATCACGTCACCGACTCCGTTGATGCGCTGCAGCTGCTCTTTGAGGATCTCGTCCGCGTAGGTGGAAAGATCCCGCACGGAACGGTTGCCGGAAAGATTCAAAAACAGGATCGGCGAAGCGTCGGGGTCCACCTTGGCAATTCTCGGTTCATCGATATCGTCCGGCAGCTTGGAACGAATCGTGGACACTTTTTCGCGCACATCCTGAACGGCCAGATCGATGTTTCTCTCCAGGACAAATTCAATGGTCGTGCGCGCGCGTCCTTCATAGCTGATGGAGGTGATGCTTTTGACGCCATTGATGGTGTTGACCGCGCCTTCAATGCGGTCCGTCACGTCCACATCCATCACGTCGGGGCTGGCGCCCTTGAGGTCCGTCGTGATGGTCACGATCGGAAAATCAATTCTGGGGAAAAGATCGACGCCGATACTGGGATAGCTGACAACGCCCAGCACCACCAGCGCCAGAATCACCATGGTGGCGAAAACCGGCCGTTTGACGGAGGTATCAGCGAGCCACATGGACCTTCACTCCCTCCGACAGATTGTTCTGGCCCACGACGACCACCTGCTCTTTGTCCTTCAGGCCTTCCGCAACTTCCATCAACTCGCCGTATTTGTTGCCCGTTTGAATGGTGCGCTCCCGCGCCGTGCCGCTCGTGACCACAAAAATGCGGACGGCCGATCCGTCGTACATCAGCGACGTGACGGGAACCACAACGGCCTCCCGCTCGGCCCCGGTAAAGATCTGCACGCGCGCGAAATATCCCGGCTTTAAAACATGGCCGGCATTGGGGACCAGGGCCTCGGCCTGAAGCGT
>CAZVGQ010000110.1:0-4736 GCA_964626775.1 uncultured Smithella sp.
CGTCCACGATCTTGAAGATGATGAAGGTCATGATCGCGGCAAAGACGATGGTCACCACCAGCATCAGGCATTGAATTCCGAACTGATGGAGGTTGCCGAAGAGCAGGCCGTCCGCGCCCGCCGCGTTTATGGCTTTTTGAGCGAAGATGCCGGTCAGGAGGGTGCCGACGGTTCCTCCGACGCCGTGAACGCCAAAGGCATCCAGGGAGTCGTCGTAGCCGAGTTTGCCCTTGATGATGGCAACGGCGATATAGCAGACGAAGGCAACGATGATGCCGATCAGCATGGCACTCATCGGGTTGACAAAGCCGCAGGCGGGCGTAATGGCGACCAGACCCGCCACCGCGCCGGTGGCCGTTCCCAGAATGGTCGGGCTGCCGTTGTGCCGCCATTCAATCAATGCCCAGGCCAACCCGGCTGCGGCGGTTGCGGTATTCGTGTTGACAAAAGCGGTGGCCGCCAGGCCGTCCGCCGCGAGCGCGCTGCCGGCGTTGAAGCCGAACCAGCCGAACCATAAAAGAGCCGCGCCCAGAACGGTAAACGGCAGGTTGTGCGGACGAATGGGTTTGTGGTTGTAGCCGACTCTCTTTCCCAGCAGAAGCGCCAGGACCAGGGCCGAAATACCGGAGCTTACGTGCACGACGATGCCGCCCGCGAAATCCAGACCGCCTAAAGATTTAATCCAACCGCCTGTGCCCCATACCCAGTGCGCCAGCGGGTCGTACACAAAAGTCGCCCACAGCAACGTAAAGAGCAGAAACGCCGGAAACTTCACCCGTTCCGCGTACGCGCCGATGATGAGCGCCGGAGTAATGATGGCGAACATGGCCTGAAAGATCATGAAAGCCAAATGCGGAATGGTTGCGGCGTAATCATTGTTCGGCGCCGCGCCAACGCCGGAAAGCCCCGCCCAGTCCAGATTGCCGATGATCCCGTGGAAATCCGGCCCGAACGCCAGGGAGTAGCCGAACAGCACCCACTGTAAGCTGATGACGCAGACAATGATGAAGCACTGCATCAAAATGGACAGAACATTTTTGCGACGGACAAGACCTCCGTAAAAAAATGCCAGCCCCGGTATGGTCATCAAAAGAACCAGGGCGCTGGCGATTAACACCCACGCTGTATCTCCGGAATTCATAATGGACACCTCCTTTAAAAATTTTCTTTGCGGTTTTGCATAGCGCAAGGAGAGTGCCATATTTTTCGATCATTTTTAGTTATTGATATAATTGATGTTTTAACGATTTGTCGCCTGTTTCATTTGGCACAATATTGTTTAATTATCCGAAATGAAAAACTATAATGTGGGCAAAATGACTTGCCTGGTAAAAAATGGAAGATTCTCGGCGGCCGGTTTCGAATCATATTCCATCCACTTGAAATGGTTGTGTTTTTCATGATGCTTCCCTGTCCCGCTGTAAAAACCGGAAAATTTTTCCAAAGCATGATGTAAGTTGGATACAGATGCAAAAATGTTCCGTGGATCAACCGTAAAATAGCGGAAAGGAAAAAGCGTAAATGCAATCTAAACGTCGATGGCACAAAAATTGAAAAATCATTTACGGCAGAGCGTTGCAACGTGGCGGTTAAATGACGGATCGATTGACCGAAGCAAAGCCATGCTTACGCAAGCCCTTGTTAATGCTTTGCATTTTGAACAAGAACGCCATTTGGGACATCGGCGGACTATTTCATAAAGCCGATTTGCGGCGAACAAATTTGTTCTATCGAACACAAAGAAGAGGAAGCAGAGTGTTATGACCCCTTACACGAGAGTCAGCACCGGCATCAACGGCCTGGATAAAATTCTCAATTACCTGCAGATGGGCGACAATGTCGTCCTGCAGGTTGACGATATCGAGGATTACAAAAAATTTGTCGCCCCCTATGTTCAGGAAACCCTGGCCCGGAATCAGCGTCTGGTCTATATGCGCTTTGCCAACCACCCTGCCCTTCTGGAGGCGGGTCCCGGAATCAAAATCTATCAGCTGAACGCCAATGCCGGATTTGAATCCTTTTCCACCGAGGTCCACAATATCATCCGCGATGAGGGCCGCGATGTCTTTTACGTTTTTGACTGCCTGTCCGATCTGCTTTTGGCCTGGGCGACGGACCTGATGATCGGCAACTTCTTTGTCATCACCTGTCCCTACCTGTTTGAGCTCAATACGGTCGCGTACTTCGCCATTTTGAGGAGCCGTCACTCTTTCAAAACCGTGGCCCGAATCCGTGAAACGACGCAGGTTCTGCTGGATGTATACAACCATGAAGGAAGAATCTACGTCCATCCGCTCAAGGCCTGGAAACGCTACACGCCGACCATGTTTCTGCCGCATATCATGGAAGAGCATGCCTGCGTCCCGATCTTAAACAGCGCGGATGCCGCGCGCATTCTGTCCTACCTGACGGACAAGAACGCCACCAGCGGCGAGCGCAATCTTGACTACTGGGACCGAATTTTTCTGAAAGCCGGCAGCCTTCTGGAAAATCCCGACGCGGCCCCGGAAAAGCAGGACATGGTGGAAATCCTTTCCCGCGTGATGATCGGCAGGGAGCAGAGAATCCTTTCGCTGGTCCGGGAATACTTCGAGCTCGAAGACCTGGTGGAGATTAAGAAGCGCCTCATCGGCACGGGGTTCATCGGCGGCAAATCCGTCGGCATGCTGCTGGCGCGCAACATTCTGCGCAAGGATCCGTCTTTTGACTGGAAAGCCGTGCTGGAAATCCATGATTCCTTCTATGTCGGCTCGGATATTTTCTATTCATACATGGTGCAGAACGGCTGGTGGAAACTGCTGATGACGCAGAAAACCGACGAAGGATATTTTGACGTCGCGCGCGAGCTGAAAAACAAGATGCTGCACGGCGTGTTTCCCGACGAAATCAAAGAGCAGTTCCAGCTCATGCTGGAATATTTCGGCCAGGCGCCGATCATCGTCCGGTCCAGTTCGCTTCTGGAAGACGCCTTCGGCAACGCCTTTGCCGGAAAATACGAAAGCTATTTTCGCGTCAATCAGGGAACGCCGGAGGAACGCTACCGGCATTTCGAAGAAGCCGTCCGCAAAATTTTCGCCTCCACGATGAACGAGGACGCGCTCACCTACCGGCTGCAGCGCGGAATGGCCGAGCAGGATGAACAGATGGCGCTTCTGGTGCAGCGTGTTTCCGGGTCGCACCGCGGCAGGTATTTTTTTCCCGGTCTGGCGGGCGTGGGCCTTTCCTACAATACCTTCGTCTGGCAAAAAGGGATGGATCCGAAAGCCGGCATGCTGCGGATTGTTTTCGGTCTGGGCACGCGCGCCGTCAACCGCGTGGAAAATGATTATCCGCGCATCGTCGCCCTGGACGCGCCCACCGTCAAACCCTACATGAAACCCGAGGACATCAAGCGGTTTTCCCAGCACGAAGCGGATGTGCTGAATCTGCAAGACAACGCATTTCAGACGCTGCCGACCTTCGAACTGCTCGACGAGGATCTGGTGGCGAATCTGAATTGGATCGTGGAAGAAGACAGGGAAGCGGCCGATTATCTGCGCTCCGTGGGGCGGGATACGAAGCAGGCCTGGATCATCACGTTTGACGAACTGCTGTCCGCGACGCCGTTTGCGAAAACCATGTCCAAAATGCTCAGAACGCTGGAACAGATTTACCGCTACCCGGTGGATATCGAGTTTACCGTCAATTTCAACGCAGCGGGCGATCCGCGGATCAACCTGCTGCAGTGCCGTCCCTTTCAGACCAAGGGCCATTACAGCCGGGTGGAACTGCCGGAAAACATCAGCCGCGCGAGAACGCTGATCCGGCAGGACGCCAACTTCATGGGCGGCAGCATTTACCAGGCGATCTCCCGCCTGATCTACATTGACCCCAGGGCCTATTCCGGGCTGGCGCTTTCGGAAAAACACGAGGTTGCCAGGCTCACGGGCAAGCTCAACCGGCAGATCGGACGACGCGAGGCCATGCCGACGATACTTCTGGGGCCGGGGCGATGGGGAACGACCACGCCGACGATGGGCGTTCCGGTCACCTTCTCGGAAATCAATAATATTACCGCCATCGGCGAAATCGCCTACCAAGACGGCGCCCTGATCCCCGATTTGTCCTTCGGAACGCATTTTTTTCAGGATATGGTGGAAATGGACATCTTTTACATGGCCATCTATCCGGAAAAAGAAGGCGTGGTCTTCAATGTGCCGTGGATCAAAAAACAACCCAACATTCTGGCGAATCTGATGCCGGACGATGCGCGGTTTGCCGGCGTGGTCCGCGTTTGCGACGTCCGGGCGAAGGACGTGCGCCTGATGTCGGACATCGTCACCCAGAAGATGATCTGTTTTCTGGGGGATGCCTGCAACCCGTAAAATTCCCGAATGGCCCCAAGAGGATCGAAAAGAAGGCATTTCCGGACGCTTGCGCAAATTCCGCCTTTGGAGTAAAGAGGAGCATCTTCTGCAAAAGGATGACAAAGCCATGAAAAAGATGCAACCCACGCTTGCGGCGGAAAGACATTATGTAATCGAAAAGGAAAAGTTCGTTCCCGTTTCGCAGTATTTCGGCGAGGACACCTTTAGCCATGCGGTCATTAAAGAGAAGCTTCCCAAAGATGTTTTCAAAAAATTGATGCAGGCGATGAATGAAAACAAAACGCTGGACGAAGAGACCGCGAATGTCGTCGCCCACGCCATGAAGGAATGGGCGCTGGAAAAGGGCGCGACCCACTTTGCGCACTGGTT
>CAZVGQ010000111.1:0-4728 GCA_964626775.1 uncultured Smithella sp.
AACTCATGACGGCGTTGACGTTGGGAGAAGAAAAAAGAGCGAAGCCGATCCCCAGAAGCGCCAGGCAAAACCAAATATTATAAAGAGGCGTATCCCGGGCGATGAAAATCAAACCGGCAAGTCCGATGACCGTGATCGACATGCCGATGGAGGAAATGATTCGGGGTTCGTAGCGGTCGGACAGCCGCCCGGCCAGGGGAGAGAAGACCGCCTGCAGCAGGGGTTCGATGACCAGAACGAAACCGGTCTGGGAAGGCGTGAGTCCTTTGACGTGCTGCAGGTAAAGACTCAAGAGGAAAGTGATCGCAAAGGTGGCGCTGTAATGAATCAGGGCGGCCAGGTTGGAGAAGGCAAACACCCGGTTGCCCATAAACAGATGAAGATTGATGAGCGGAGAACGCTTGGTCAGCTGACGGCGGATGAAAAATACAAAAAAGATTCCGCCTGCGGCAATCAGCACTGCGCCTCGGAAAGAAGGCAGCTGCGAAAAGCCGTACATCAGGGAAAACAGTGCCGCCGCGTAGAGAAAGGAGCCGACCAGATCAAAAGATTCCCCCGCGGCAGCGGACGGCTTTTCCTTCTCCATCCGGGCGGCCAACGCGGCGGCTGCCGTTCCCAGAAGGGCGTTGGCGACAAAAATGGACTGCCATCCGAAATGCTGGGTCAGCAGGCCGCCGATAAAAGGACCAGCGGTGAGGCCTGTGTAAACGGCAGCGATGTTGATACCCAGCATTTTGCCGCGTTCACCCGCGGGATAGGCGGAAACGAGAAGGGCCGTGCCGGTGCTGAAGATCATTGCGGCGCCGATTCCCTGAACGACGCGCAGGGCGATAAAAAGGCTTTCCGTTTCCGGCCAGACGCAGAAAAGCGAAGAAAGGGAGAAAATCAGCGAGCCGGAAAGAAAAAAAATCCTGCGTCCGAAAAGATCCGCCAGACGCCCCACCGGCAGCAGCATGATGGCCGAAGCCAGCAGAAAAGCAGACGCCACCCAGCTCAGCGAAAGCGCGTCCATGGAAAAAGCCCGGCCGATGGCGGGAAGGGCGACGTTCACGGACGACCCCATGAAGGGCGTTGTAAACGAGCTGATCGTGGTGGCAAGCAGAACAATGGGGAGTTTTTTCGGAGTGGCCATGGGTCCCGTCACAGGAAAGGGGGTTACTTTCCGGGAAAGGCTTTTTGATGCAGCGCGGCAAAGCCGTCCTTGCCGCAGGCCATCATCAGCGTCAGCGGCATGAGGCGGCGCGCCTGCCGGAGCATCTTTTCCGACAGATTCCGGATATCCCACTGGGCGTGCGCGTCCGCCCGCAGACGGGAAAGATGATAAAGCTCCCGGGCGTTGAATTTCATGAGCACTCTTCTGCGGTGCGCGTTGGTCAGCAGATAAGGCGGCGCCTCCGGCAGTTTTTCCCAAATGCGATCCTGCACCCTTTCGGTCGCCCGCATGACGGCCATGAATTTCTTCTGCCGGCCGACGGCTCGCACGGAGGGCGGAACGGTCACACCCAACCGCGGGTCGTAGTCCTGGGCGATAATGGTCGCCATGCGGTGGCGCTTCAACTGGGCAAAGCAGCTCGCGCTGACCACCAGCTCATACTGCAGATCGATGTTCTCCAGTTCTCTCGGCGAGGCGTCATAGGATTGCATGTTTTCAAACACGGTTCGGAACAAACCTTTCAGCTCACGTTCGTTCAGTCGGGCGGCGCGGCTCAGGCACTGTCCGTAGCTTCGGCCGGAGGACGCAAACAAAAGCGCGGCGGCGGCCTGCCGGTCCGCGTCGGGCGTCGCGGAAACGAGCCGAACGTCGGCAATCTTTCCCCGTTCCGTCTCCGCCGGTCTCTCTTCCAAAAGGTTTTCGGCCCTAGACCGAAGCCGCGGCCGGGTCAGAAGGTCGTAATCCGTCGCCCGGGTGTAGCGGATCAGCGACGGCGCAATCTCCCTGGTTGCGGCATAGAGCTTCTCACTGAAAAGCCGCGCCTCCGCAAGCGGCAGGGAGGCCAGCCGGCGAAGCATCAGCTCCAGATTTCGGGCGTTGATGGTCATGCCCAGCTGCGTCTGGGTGGCCAGTGAAATGGCGTAGCGCGCATCTTCCTTGGCCCAGCCCTCCAGCAAAGAGCGGTTGGCGGGGTTTTCGTCCAGTTCCCTGTTTTGTTTAAAAACCCAGGGCCGAAGCTGCTGGTAGAGATCATGGTAAAAATCGTTTTGCAGCCGGACCGTTTCGACAAAAATTTCCTTCCTTCCCGCCCCGACGATTTCTTCGGGCACAACGAAATCCCGGTCAAACAGAACATAGCGCTGGGATTTTTCCGTATAGGAGCACAGGCGAAACTTTTCGATTTCTTCGACCAGCAGGCGGGAAACGCCGATGACGTCGATGTTGAAGACGGCGTGTTCGGCCACCGAGCTGTGACCCATTGCAAAAACGATATTCCGGTTGGACTGGCGGGCTTTTTCCACTTCGGCCCGGGCGTCAACGCGCAGTTGATCGACGGATTTGGGACTGCGGCTGATGCGGGCGTAGGCGGCGGAAAGCGTTTCGGGCGTAATGTCCTGTTTCAGCCCGCTCTTGTCGTGAAGTTCACGGATCAAATCATAATCGACGTTGTAACCGGCCAGCAGCACCTTCATCATCAAAGCCTCACCATTTCGATGCGCGGCAGCGTCCGGCCGAGAAAGCGTTCGCCGATGGTCTGAAAACGATACGGCACATCGCTGACGCAAAAAAGATGCTCCGGAGGCCTGCTGCCCGTGTTGCCCAGATTCTTTTCTTGGATCAGGCCGGCGGCGATGTCGGCCATGGCTTCCGCCGAATCGATCAGCCGGATCTGTCCGCCCGTGATATCCTGAAAGAGGGGTTTGAGAAGCGGATAATGCGTGCAGCCGAGAACCAGCGTGTCCACGCGCTCCGCCATGACGGGTTTCAGATATTCCAGGGCGACGAGCCGGGTAGCCGGATGGTCCAACCAGCCCTCCTCCACCAGCGGAACAAACAGGGGGCACGCCTGCGAAAAAACCTTCGCGTCCCGGTCCAAGAGATGAATGGCCCTGGCATAGGCGTTCGAGTTGATCGTTGCGGGCGTTCCGATCACGCCGATGGCTTTGCTCTGCGTCCGGGCAACCGCGATTTTTGCGCTGGCCTCGATCACTTCCAGCACCGGCACGGGCGAAAGATCCCGAATCGCCTGATAGGCGACCGCCGCCATGGTGTTGCAGGCGACGATCAGCAGTTTGACGTCCTTCTTCAACAGGAACTCAACGATTTGCAGCGCATAACGGTTGATGGCCTCCACCGATTTAACACCGTAAGGCACACGCGCCGTATCCCCGAAATAGATGATGTCTTCAAAAGGGAGCCGTTCCATGAGAGAACGCACCACGGTCAGTCCGCCGATGCCGGAATCAAAAACGCCGATCGCCCGATGGGTCTGGATGTTCATGCTCTTCTCTCGTATCCCGGTCAATCAACCGCCTCGCAGCAAGCTGTTGAGGGATGAAATGAACATTGTTATATCGCAGCAAGCTGCGGAGAATTAACTCTCGTCCCGCGTGAGCGGGATTAAATCATCGACTTTTCCGGCCGTTTCGGATAAAAGCATAATCCGGAAAAGTCAACGGGAAAGTAAGGCTTTTGTATCATAAGTTACGGAAACATGCCAAGAGTTCTTCGAAAGATTTGAATTTGCCGCATAAGGAGGGGCCGTGCCATGATTCGGTCGGAGAAAGAAATACAGGATCCCGGCGAAGTGGACGCGATTTTACAAAGCGCGCCGGTTTGCCGGATCGCGATGAGCGCCGGCGATCTCCCCTACATTGTCCCGGTCAATTTTGCGGTCCGCGGTTCCCGCCTTTATTTTCATTGCGCCAGATCCGGCAGAAAGATCGACATGCTCAAGATCAATTCGTCGGTCTGCTTTGAAGTGGATATCCCGGGTGAGTTGGTGCCGGGTCAAACCGCCTGCGCGTGGAGCATGAAATACCGCAGCGTGATCGGCTTCGGTCAGGCGTATTTTATCGAAGAGACCGGAGAAAAGAAAAAGGCGCTCGATCTCCTGATGAAAAAATATTCAGGGAAAGAATCCTTTGTTTATGCCGACGACGCACTGGACAAAGTTCTGGTGGTTGGTGTAAGAATAGAAACGATGTCCGGTAAAATTGCTCGTTGAAAAATGGCTCCCGCCAGAAAGGAGAACGGCCGCCATGCTCAACAAGATCGTCATCCGCTATACCGACAAGCGAATCCTAAAAGGCGTTACGGTTGATTTTTCCCCCAACCGGGATATTTTTCACATCACGCCGGTGGGATTTTCGCCCAGCGACAAGCCGCTGGAAGTCCGCATCGCCGAGCTGAAAGCCATTTTTTTTGTCAAAGATTTCGCCGGCAATCCGAAGTATGAGGACAAGAAGAATTTTGAGCCGGGCAAACCCGTTTTGGGCCGCAAGATCAGAGTGCTCTTCAAGGACGGCGAGGTCCTGATCGGAACTACCCAGGGGTATCAGTTGAATCGGCAGGGATTTTTCGTCATTCCGGCGGACTCCCAGTCCAATGTGGAGCGCTGTTATGTGGTCACGAAGTCAACGCGCGAAGTGAAGTTTATTTAAAGACACTCCAAAAGCCCGGAGGAGCGTCCATCCCACTTCCGGCATGATGTAAAATTATCCTATGCCTGTTTATTTACAAGTTATTCTGTTGGCCGCCGGCTTTATCGTCTTCGTTCTGGCGGCGATGTATTT
>CAZVGQ010000112.1:0-4690 GCA_964626775.1 uncultured Smithella sp.
ACATTTTTGGAAACCGGATCGACAACCTTGTAATAGCTGGCGCATCCCCAAACGGCAAACAGGAAAATCAACGACACCGCACACCCTAAAATCTTTTTTTTCATTTCCTCTTCTCCTTTTCCATGCGAAGATTTCACGTTGTTTATGGGATATTTTCTTTTGCGTCAAAATCTAGAATGGCGGAAAACGTTTGTCAAGACAAACCTTAAAGCATCCATGGAAACCATTGATGTTCTTTGAAAATTGTGGGATAGGAACAAAGAAGATGCGCAAGCGCGCTTTCGGCCGGTTTCAATCGCATACAGCTATAAGAATATGACTGTATTTTCCCGGACAATGGTTCCTTTAATATGGGCTTGATTCAGTCACCCGGAGGAAGATGAAGCATTTTTACGGCATCCTTCAGCGTCTGTTTGACAAGATCGCAAGGAAACCATGACTACAAAAGAAAAATCTCTTGAAAAGACCATGCCATCCTACGAGAATCTGTTTGCCAGAAATTATGGGATTTTTTCGGATGCAGAACAGGAAAAACTCCGCCGGGCCTCCATCCTGATCATCGGATGCGGCGGCATCGGCGGCACCGTCGCGATTATTCTCGCCCGCTCCGGCGTAGGCCGTTTCGTGCTTGTGGAGTTTGACCGCTACGAAACAACCAATATGAACCGGCAAATCGCCTGCTTTACCGACACCCTGGGCCGCAACAAGGCCGATGTCGTAGGCGAACAGATCCTTAAAATTAATCCCGAGTCCCAAGTCGAAATTTATAACCGGCTCTTGAATCACGAAGAGATCAGAGCCCTGATTCCCCCTGTGGACATCGTTTTTCCCGCCGCCGATGATTTCGCATTCAGCCTGCTGGTCTTCCGGGACGCCCAACGGCTCGGCAAAACGGCCCTTTTCGCAATACCGTCCGGCACCTGGGCAAATGTCTGCCTGATCTCCCCTCATGGTCCGTCCGTCGAAAAGCTCGAAGGCGCGCCGAAACTGGAAACCTATGAGGAGATGACAAGGATGTTTCAGACCCGGAAATATAAGTTCGGCTCCTACGATTTCCCGCTTAGAGCGGACTGGCGGATCGAATACTATCGGGAATACATTGAGAATGATCTTCCTCCCGCGCAGATCTGTCCCTCCGTCTGGATTTGTTCTTCCATCGGCGCCCTGGAAGTCGTCAAACACTTAACCGGCCGATGGAAACCTGTCGTCGCTCCACGATACTGGATGATTACGAAAAACAAAATCCGAATCCATCGGGTCAATGGTTTTTCAATGCAAACCCTGCTCGTGTGGCAGAGAAAACTTCTCTGGCATGTCTTTCAAACCCCCTTGGGACCCGGCTTGGAATTTTTACAGAAGATATGGTGGCGGTTATTTTACCGCTGGATGAAATATCGTCAGGATTCAACGCATGACTGAAGAAGCAATCCCTGGCTATACAGCCTGCTTTCAAAGAAATTCTGGCATCTTCACCCCGGCCGAACAGGCGCGGATCCGAAAGACCCGCATTCTCATCGTCGGCGACGGCGGAGTCGGCGAAACACTGGCCGCCCTTTTGGCCCGATCCGGATGCGAGCGCTTTGTTCTGATCGGACAGGACGCTTACGCGCCCGCGGATATGAACCGTCAGCCCTGCTGTTTTACCGACACCATCGGACACGGCAAAGTTTCAGTGATCTCCGACTGCCTGAAATCCATCAACCCGAAAATTGAAGTGGATTCCCGCCAGGCGCTCCCCCGACCGGACGCTATGGACGCGTTGATGGATCAGGCGGACATTGTCATTCCGGCCGTTGATGATTTGGCCTACAGCGCACTGCTCTTCCGCGCCGCAAAAAAAAACGGCAAGACCGCCATTCTTTGCATGCCCTCCGGAGCCATGGGGTGGGTCAGCGTTTTTACGCCCGGATCGCCAACGCTGGATGACTGTTTCGGCGTACCCAAACTTGATTATGAAGATCTTTCAGCGATCGTGCGCACACCCGAATTCAAATGCGCCCAGTACCATTACATCACCGCCGGCAATTGGCGGGTGGATTGGTATCGGGATTATTTTCGGGGAAAACGACCGCTGGCCCAGATTTGCTCCGTGGAGTGGCTGGCGGCAAGCCTTGCCGGCCTGGAAACGCTCAAGGTCGCTTCGGGCAAGTGGAGGCCTGTTCTTGCCCCCCGGTGCTGGTCCATCAAACGGGCCATGGTATCTCGTTCCCGTTTCAGCCGGTTTGTAAAGTACCACCGAAAGCTGGGCTGGCTGATCTTCGGTCACCGCTGGGGCAGACCATTTCATCCCTGGACGAACGCGTTCTGGCGCCGGTTCTTCGGGTATTTGCAGAACCGCCGGCAACGCCTGGAATAAATCAACGAATCCGGATGTCTTCCAAATCCAGGCGATGCAACGTTTTGGCCGTCGGCACGCCTTGCCGGTCCCAACCCCGCAGACGATAGTACTTCGGCATCATTTTATCCAACGGGACCCTGGTGTTCTTGTTTCCCGGAATCTGCTCCTCGTCGGTGAATCGCGCCGGCAGTTTGTCGTCCCCGGCGCTGAAACCTTCCCGCAGATTATAAAGTCTCTCCAACGTGTACCCCCGCGCGCCCATTTGAAAGAACTTTCCAAAGTCCATGTCCATCCCCGTCACCTGCCGGATGGCCCTGGTATGGGGAAGCATCGGCAGGTGGAACTTCATCAGCGCCGGGGGCAAGCCCAGGATCAGGTCAACGGAAGGCCACGAATAGGTCAAAACCTTGGTCGCAATCCAGCCGGCAATTCTGGAATTGGGGATCTTAAAGAGGATGGACGGCAGAAAGGTCCATGAGGTGAACAGGCAGTTGCCGCCCGCGCTGATCGCGGCCAGCAGATTCTGATCAAGAATCGTGTATCCCGGTTTCGACCGGTAATGATGGGGATCCAGAAGAGCCGGGCCCGTGGCTTCGAAATAAATCATATAGCCGCCGTCGAGATGACAGGCGCCGCGGTTCGCCGTCGCATACCCCAGTCCGTGGCCCACAGCCCCTCTCGGCTCATAGGCCGCCAGCTCCATTCCCTTGACGTGCGGGGCAAAAGTCTGTCCCCCGTATTTTTCCGACAAATACCGGACGCCCTCCGCCAGATCATTCCCCACGCCTTCACGATACGCAATGGACCGCAGGATTCCGGAGATGTTGTCCGTTCTCCCGAACGAAACCCCGCTGTTCCACAACCCCTTTTCATTGAGCTCCGCGGCAAAACCCATCACGGTTCCGACCGAGATGGCGTCAATCCCCAGAAGGTCCAATTCGTAATTCCACCGAATAATCGCATCCAGGTCGTTGATGAGCATGTTGGATCCCAGCAAACACAGAATCTCGTACTCTGGTCCCTTGACCTCGCGGCCGTCGATGTTGACCACCCGGGCGCAGCGGATTGGGCAGGAAACACATCCGGCGTTTTTCACAAGCCGCGTTTCCGCCAGCGTTTGTCCGGTAATCATTTGAGCGTCTTTAAAGGTTCCGGAAGAAAAGTTCTTCGTTGGCAGAGCATGATGATCCGATAAGGGTTTTAAGAAACCTGAGGTTCCGTATTTGGGCGCCATATCGCCGGTCGCAGGATGCGCCCTGAGCATATCCACCCATTTCCGGATCGTAGCCTTGAATCCTGCCGGATCGTGGATCGCAATCTTTTGCGTCCCTCTTGCGCTGATTCCCTTCAGGTTCTTAGAACCCATCACAGCGCCCATTCCCGAGCGTCCGTGCATGCGTTCCTGAGAGGCGATGACGGCGTATTTGACAAGATGCTCCCCCGCAGGGCCGATGACGATCTTCCCGGCCTTCTGATCGCCTATCGCCTGTTGCGCCTCCTCCGTGTTCATCCCCCAAAAAGCACGCGCATCAAGAACCTTGACCGTATCATCCGCGATGTCGATATAGACGGGACGTTCGGCTTTGCCGCGAATCAGAATGCCGTCCCATCCAGCCCTTTTCAGATGTATTCCAAAATTCCCGCCACTGTTGGAATGGCCGATGGCCCCCGTTTGCGGGCTTTTCGCCGAAATATCAAAACGGCTTGTCGAAGGAGCCCCCGTTCCGGTGAGGGGGGATGTCATGACCGCCAGGATGTTGGCAGGCGACAGGGGATCAATCCCGACCGGAAGCTCATCCAGAAGAATCTTTGTTGTCAGAAACCGCCCCCCGATAAAGCGTTCTCTATCCCGGTCCGACACTTCATATTGGCCGATTTTCCCCGAGGTCAGGTCTATATCCAGAACCTTTCCCATATACCCCTTATATTTGCTTGCCATCAAGAACCCCCAGCGTATCAACTACACTTATTGAGCATCCGGTGTTTTCCGCAAAATGAATAGAATCCGCTACAGAACGGCGTCCACCGGCCTGCGGGCCTCTATCGATCGCTCCAGAAGATCCATCACCGCTGCATAGATGGCGGGATCCCTGCCCGCCCTCGGCCCCGCTACGTTGAGGACACGGATGCGGGTTTCCACAAGCCAGGAAACCAGGCTTTCCGACGCCTTCTCCGGAGATGTTTCATTCAAATCGATGGAAAGGCACGGTCTGTCGTGCCGCCGGGTGAATTCCAGCGTCAGCGCCGATCCCGCAACCGGAAATCCGTGGGAGACGATGACGGTGCCGTCGGCGTCGATGACATTCTGCTCCGTCCTTTTGGCATAATCGGTCGTCGGCATCTCTTGCAGGC
>CAZVGQ010000113.1:0-4581 GCA_964626775.1 uncultured Smithella sp.
CCGTTGAACTGAAAGCGAAACCGGTTGGGAAAATAGGAAAGCCAGTAGATGTTGGTGGTCAACCCGACGATCTGACCGGTCCCGAGGACGCGTCTAAGCTCATCCATGCCCTTTTTGGGATTCCGGAACCGCTCGGTTTTGAATTTGCCGCCGAGGCGCTTGGCGGATTTGCGGAAAACGGCCCCCGGCTGGGAGCGAAACGTGCTGATCGTCACACCGGCCATCTTAACAAACGGAAGGTGGCCGAAAAAAATGCCGCTGCCGATGCCGAATATCATCGGCTCGGAAATTTCCACGCCTTTGTCGCGAAACAGAGACGCGGTAACGCCGCTTTCGCAGTGCGCGGAATGAACGTGGACAAAGGGTTTCCCGGCTGCGGTAACTTCCGTGGTCATGTAAGCTGCCCCTCCAGAATCAGGTTTGCGGAACCGTCTTGAGCTCTTCGTGGGAGACGGCCAGCGCTTTGGCGTAGCGGTCCAGAACCGACGGACCCAGCCCGGCAAACACGTCCGGCCGGAAATGCCTTTTCACCCGGAAAGCCGCAATGTGCGCCGTTTTTCCCAGAATCTCCGGCGTCATCTGGCGGCGCTCCATGTGATAGCAAAGCGGGCTTTTGGCGCCGGCCAGCACCGCCTGCCTCGTCGCTTCCAGGCTTGCCGCCATTTCGTCAACGGCCAGGCCGTTGACCACCGCTTCCACCTCCCAGCCGGAACTGGGCACAATGACGTATTTCCCCTCGTCATTGAGCGCCCAGCAGGCGCGCTTTTTCCCCTCATAATAGGTGATGTCCTGCGGCACTTCCCGGACGTTCATTCTTCAGGGCTCCTTTAAAGATTTCAATGCCTTTTTATACTAATTTGCCCCCGGCGCAAAGCAAATTCTGTCCGGCCGCGGCCTGTGTTTCAGCGGATGGATTTTCCCCCGAGAAAGGGCTCGAAATGGTGCCATTCGAAAGGATGCGCCGCGGCAAAGCGCGCCAGATCGTCCGCATAGGCCTGCGCGGATTCCTGCACCGCTTTCTTCCTGTCGGCGCGGGTGGCCGCCGCCACCTTCCGGCCCTTCGAAACCTGCACATGGTAATGGCCCGGCGATCTTTCATGAACAAAGAACGTCATCAGCGGCGCGCCGCTCATCAGCGCGAACAGATGAGGCGTATCCGGCAGGCGGACCCTGTGCCCCAGAAAATCGACTTCCACCCAGGTTTGTTCTCCCCAGATGCGGTCGCCCGCCATGGAAACGATGCCGCCCTGCCGCAGAAAGCCGATGCCTTCCAGCAAAGCAAAGGGGGACTTTTCCTTTTCGTCGGTCGTCACAATCCGGATGCCGGTTTCGGCCAGTTTTTCCTTCTGATATTTTTCCACCTGCTCCTTGAACTTGGCGCCCAGATACAGCATGACCGGCAGCCCCTTTTGATTGAGCCGCTGGGCCGCAAGCTCCCAGTTGCCGATGTGCGACATCACCACAATCGCGCCGGTTTTGGAAGCCACGGCCTCATCCAAATGCTGCCAACCCTCGCGGGTGAAGACGGCCTGTTCTACCGCCCAGGGAATGAAGCGGTGGACATAGACGCCCGTGAAGTTGTGAAACTGCTTCCAGACGCAATACAGGTGATACCCGAAGCTTCGGCCCGGGAAAAGCGCCCGGTAAAAGCGGAGGCTGTCCCGAACGCGCCCCGGAAACAAAAAGAAATACCCCGTCGCAATACACCAGGAAAACACCCGGAAAAACCACAGGCCCAGCCGGTGCGACAGAAAAATTGCGATTTTATACAAAAATTTCTTCATCAGGATCCCACATCCCAGGCCAAATGTAACTTCCTCTGTTGTTATCTTCCTTTAAATGCAATTTCCCTGATTTAGCAACCTATAAAATATTCCACAGAAAAAACTATTTTCAGCCATATTGCAATTGAACTGCAATATGGCTGAATTGAACAGGCCCGCCAGGTTGCATTTTTATTGGTTTTGTGCTATTCATGAATTACTCAAAAGAAGGCTTCCGTCATTTTTTGATCACCCAAGGGCTCACGTCGTTCTCATAACGGCACAACATAAACAATCCATATTCAGGAGATGGACTTGAAAAAAGATCCGACGGATATTTATTTTCGCAAGCCGGAAATTGCCGATGCGCCGTTCATTGAAAAGCTTGTTAAAGCTTCTCCGCCGCTGGATCTCAATTCGCTTTACTGCTATCTTATCCTATGCGCGCATTTTTCCCGGACTTCCGTCGTTGCCTGCAATGCAGGCGACGTTTGCGGCTTTATTTCCGCCTACCTCCGTCCCGAAGAGGAGGACACTTTGTTTGTCTGGCAGGTCGCGGTGGATAAGAAGTATCGGGGAAAAGGCATCGCCCGTTCCATGCTGTCTTCCCTTTTGAACCGGACCATCCCCCGTCCCCCGCGTTACCTGGAAACGACGGTCAGTCCGTCCAATATTCCGTCAAAAGCCCTTTTTTCTTCGCTGGCCGCTTCGCTGGGCGCCCCGCTGGTGCAAAGCGTTCTGTTTTCCGCCGATGATTTCGGAGATCAGCGTCATGAAGAGGAAGTCTTGTTCCGAATCGGGCCGTTTGACCTGTGATGAAAGGAGAAAATCTGATGAAAACCATTAGCCGTTTGGAGTCTGAAGTCCGCAGCTATTCCCGGTCGTTCCCCGTCTTGTTTGATAAGGCAAAAGACGCTTTTTTATTCGACGCGGACGGAAACCGTTACATTGACTTTTTTGCGGGAGCGGGAACGCTCAATTACGGGCACAACAATGACCACATGAAAAAGAAACTCATCGAGTATTTGGAAACGGATGGGATCGTTCATGGTCTGGACATGGCCACCGTTGCCAAGGAAGAACTCCTGCTCAAAATGGAGACGGTGCTTTTCCAGCCGCGTAACCTCGATTACAAAATCCAATTTACCGGTCCAACCGGCACCAACGCCGTGGAAGCGGGTCTGAAGCTCGCCCGGATGGTAAAAAAACGATCAAACGTGATCTCATTTACCAACGGCTACCACGGCCTCACGATGGGATCGATGTCGGTGACGGCCAATGCCTACTATCGCGACGAGGCCTTCATTAACCGTTCGGACGTTTCCTTTCTGCCCTTCGACGGCTATTTCGGGAAGGATGTCAATACGGCCGCCTATCTGCGGCGCTTTCTCGAAGACGGGAGCAGCGGCGTTGACATTCCGTCGGCCGTCATTCTTGAAACCGTTCAGGGCGAGGGCGGAATCCGTGTGGCTTCCGACGAATGGCTGCGCGAAGTTGAATCCATCTGCCGCGAGTTCCAAATCCTGCTCATCGTTGATGACATTCAGGTCGGCAACGGCCGCACGGGGCATTTCTTCAGCTTTGAGAAGTCCGGCATAAAACCGGACATCGTCACGGTTTCAAAATCTTTTTCCGGCTACGGCCTGCCCATGTCGCTGGTTTTGTTCCGCCGGGAACTGGACATCTGGAAGGCCGGTCAGCACACCGGAACCTTCCGTGGGAACAATCTCGCTTTTGTTTCCGCTTCCGTGGCGCTCGATTACTGGAAGGACGACCGTTTCTCCAAAGATATTTTCCGCAAGGGAGCCCTCCTTTCCGACCGCCTCCATGCCATCTGCGCCAGGTATCCGCAGTTGAACGCGGAAGTTCGGGGCAGAGGATTCATTTACGGGATGGCCGTTGACCCGCCCGAGATCGCAAAGCAGATTACCATGGAGTGTTTTAAAAACAAACTGATCATGGAATTGGCCGGCGCCAGAAACAATGTGATAAAATTCCTTGCTCCGCTGATTATTCCCGATGAGGTGCTCATGGAGGGCCTGGATATTCTGGATGCGTCCATCGGCAGCGTGTTGAAAAACCGTTAAAGGAAAGGACAAGGCATGCTGGTTCGAACGATCAACGATATCGCGGGGACGGACCGCGAGGTCTGGGCTGAAAATAAAAACTGGGTCAGTCGCCGGCTTCTGTTGAAAAAAGACGGAATGGGTTTTTCGTTTCACGAAACCACTATCTTCGCGGGAACACAAACGCACATCTGGTACAAAAATCATCTGGAAGCCGTTTTCTGCGTTGAAGGCGAAGGCGAGGTGGAAACGCTGGCCGACGGAAAAATTCACCGCATCGTGCCGGGAACAATATACGCGCTGAACAACCACGACGAGCATCTTTTGCGGGCGTCCAAAGACATGCGTCTGCTGTGCGTTTTTAACCCGCCCGTCACCGGCGCGGAAGTGCATCTGGAAGACGGATCTTATCCGCCGGCGGAATGATGTCACGCAACGGGGGCAGCACTCCAAAGGATCGTGCAGGCCGGGGAAAGAAATAGCGGCGCACGCCGACCCCGTGAGAGTTGAATCCCGCTTTGGCGGGACGAGCGTTCATTCTCCGCGGCTTGCTGCGATAACATGACGTTCATTCCATCCCTCGAACCCTTGCCGCGGGGGAGTTGATTGCAATCGCGCCAATATTCCGCAACGGGGTCAAGGCGGTTGTCCGGATCCCCTACCCCGCGAATTTCCCTTCCTTTTTCAGCTTCTCGATTTCCTCCTTCTCCAGCGTGTTGAAGGCGATTTTGCCGACCAGCGTTTTGGGCAGG
>CAZVGQ010000114.1:0-4554 GCA_964626775.1 uncultured Smithella sp.
TGACAATCGTCTTGACGCGCTTCCCCAGCGGGGCGCACACTTCCGCCACGCGGGAACGAATCGCCTCGATATCGTCCTTGCCGCGGACGTGGAGGCCTTCAAAATTAACATAAAAGATGTTGGTCGCCGGATCGTAGGTGAGGCGTTCGGGGATCGGAATGCTCAGGAGATCATCCTTGAGTCCCATCGGCGGAATTTTGAAAATCCGCTCATCCATCAGGCGGACGTTCTTCATGATGGGTTTGAATTCCATATGCGCCAGAACGTCTTTTTCCAGATCGACGCCGGGTGCGATTTCAATGAGCTCCACGCCTTTGTGCGTCAGCTGGAACACGCATCTTTCCGTGACATAAAACACCTGCTGCTCACCCTGCTGGGCGGTTTTGCCGCTGAAGGTGATCTGCTCCACTTCCCGAACAATTTTTTTCAGGCTCCCCTCCTGGATGATTCTCAGCTTTCCGTCTTCGACGGCCAGCTCGGTCCCGCCGGCGGTAAACGTTCCCGCGAAAACAATTTTCTTGGCGTTTTGCGTGATATCGATGAAGCCGCCGCAGCCGGCCAGTTTGGGGCCGAATTTGCTGACATTCACATTGCCGTGGGAATCCATCTGGGCCAGCCCCAGGCAGGCCAGATCCAGCCCGCCGCCGTCATAAAAATCAAACTGGGCATGCATGTCGTTGAGGCAATCCATGTTGGTGGCCGTGCCGAAGTCCCCGCCGCCGGAGGGAATGCCGCCGATCGAGCCCGCTTCCGCCGTAAGCGTCAGGTAATCAAAAATGCCTTCCTCGTTGGCGACATTGGCCACGCCTTCCGGCATGCCGATGCCCAGATTCACCACCATGTTCGGCCGAAGCTCAAAGGCGGCGCGGCGCGCGATGAGCTTCCGTTCGTCCATGGACAGAGGCTCCACGGAGGCCGTGGGAATCTTGAATTCGCCGCTGAAGGCCGGATTATAGGGTGTGGAATAAGTCTGCCAGTGGTTTTCCGGCCTGGCCACGATCACGCAGTCCACCAGAATCCCGGGGACCTTGACGTGGCGGGGATTGAGCGCGTGGCGGTCGGCGATTCTTTCCACCTGCACGATGACAAACCCGCCCGAGTTCTTTGCCGCCATGGCTATCGGCAGCATTTCCAGCGTCAGCGGCTCCTTTTCCATCGTAATGTTGCCGTCCATATCCGCCGTAGTGCCTCGCAGAAACGCCACCGAAACCGGCATCGTCTTGTACGCCAGATACTCCTTGCCGTCGAAGGTGATTCGTTCGACCAGATCTTCCGTGGTGATGGCGTTGACCTTGCCGGCGGACAGCCGCGGATCGACAAAAGTGCCCAATCCCACGTGGGTGATCGTCCGGGGCAGATGTCCCGCGATATCCCGGTACATATGCGTGATCACGCCCTGGGGAAAGTTGTAGGCCTCAATTTTTCCTGCGAGGGCAAGCTTCTGCATTTTGGGGATCAATCCCCAGTGCCCGGCGACAACGCGCCGGACCAGCCCGTCATGCGCCAGCCGGTTGACGCCCTTTTCCTTGCCGTCGCCGATACCGGCGGCGACGATGATGGTAAGGTTTTTCGGCTCACCCGTTTTCAGAAAACGGTCTTCCAGCCCCCGCAGCAACTCTTCGGGAGAGTAGCCGACAAAACCATTGATGGCGACGGTGTCTCCGTCCCGAATCACATGCATGGCATCCTCCAGGGACACCACTTTTCCGCGCTTCATGCCGGAGCGGATATCCGCAATGACCGGACTGACGACGCCTTTGCTGTTCATGGAGCACCTCCCGTGTGGTTGCTACGCGGTCATGGTTCCACCATCCACGTAGATGGTCTCTCCGGTAATATAATCCGCGGCGCCGGACGCCAGAAAAAGCACCGCACCGACGACGTCTTCCGGTTCGCCGATCTTTCCCTTGGGAATAGCCCTGGCAATCAGTGCCTCCACTTCCGGATTTGACCAGATGGGTCGGCTGAAATCCGTGCGGGTGAATCCCGGCGCAACAGCGTTCACGTTAATGCCGAGCTGGGCCCACTCCTTCGCCATGCAGCGGGTCAGGTGCTTGAGCGCCGCTTTGCTGCAGCCGTAGGCGGCCATGCCCACTTCGGCCTTGTCCGCGCCGACCGTGGTGATATTGATGATCTTGCCGCCTTTCTGCTCCATCATTCGGCGGGCCACCAGGCGGCTCAAAAGCCAGACGGCCCGGACATTGGTGTTGAAGCATTTGTCCCAGCCGTCTTCGCGTAGATCCAGAAGACTTCGGAGAAAACTGCGGGCGGCGTTGTTGACCAAAATATCAATCCGGCCGAATTCTTTGATCGTTTCATTGACCAGATTTTCCAGTTGTTCATGAACCGTCAAATCGGTTGCCACCGCCAGAACTTTGCCGCCGTTGCCGGAGATTTCGCCGGCGACGGCGTCGATCTCCGCTTTCGTTCTGCTGCACAGCACCACATTCGCGCCGGCCTGGGCCAGGCTCAGGGCAATTACGCGGCCGATCCCGCGGCCCGCTCCGGTTACAATCGCCGTCTTGCCGGAAAAGTTGAAAACAGGTTTCATGATCTTCGCCTCCTTCATTCATGTCATGCGGAAAACCGCCTCGGACGTTTTAAAAACCCGGCGCCTCGCGCCGGATCGCCTTGTTTTTACATTTTCATCCCGCCGTCGCAGAAGATGATCTGCCCGGTGATAAACGAGCTTTCATCGGATGCCAGAAACAATGCCAGATTGGCAATGTCCTGCGGCGCCCCCTTCCGGTTCAGCGGAACGATGAACGGCAGCATCATATCCATCTGCTGAAGGACGTCCGGGGGCATGCCTTTCAGCATGTCCGTCCAGATCATACCCGGCGCGATGGCGTTGACGTTTACGTTTTTCGGCCCCAGTTCCTTGGCCGCGGTCTTGGTCATGCCGATGACGCCCGCTTTCGAGGCCGCGTAATTGAGCTGGCCCGCGTTGCCCAGCGCGCTGGTCGAGGAAATGTTGATGATCTTGCCGTACTTTTTTTCGCGCATGACACGGCCCGCGCACTGGATGCCGTAGTAAACGCCCGTCAGATTCACGTCGATGACGGCTTTCCACTGGTCGTCCGTCATTTTGTGCAGCATGACATCTCGGGTGATGCCGGCGTTGTTGACGATGATGTCGAGCGTGCCGAATTGAGCGACGGCCGTATCGACCATTTTCTGGACCACCTCCCGGTCGGACACGCTGCCCAGAACGGCAACCGCCTGCCCGCCCTTGGCCCGGATCTTTTCCACCACGGCCATGGCATCCGCTTCGTTGACGTCATTCACGATGATTTTCGCGCCTTCTTCGGCAAAACGCATCACAATGCCTTCTCCGATGCCGCGTCCCGATCCCGTAACGATGGCTACCTTGTCTTTCAGTCTCATACAATCTCCTTTGCTATTTCTTCAATTGATATACGGCGCTGGCCTGGGACCAGTCCGCAAGATCGATCTGATTGAGCCTCCGGACAAGATCGCTGATCATTCCCGTCGACTTGTCGTCATATACCTGAAAAACGCCTTCTTTAAAACCTAAAGAAAGCAAAGGTTCTTTTTTCCGCGTAGCGACGATTTTGATTCTTTCCTCGGCAAAAGTCCCCTGGTGATTCGGCAGGAACATGGCCTTCAGTTGAATGCGGCTGCCGTCCGGCGGAAATGGATGAACCTTCCCCTTGCGGGCATAATGATCAGGCGTGTTGGCGTTCGGCAAAAGCAGCGTTACGGAACCGTCCGCGGCGACGGAAAAAATATAGACGTAGGCGTCTTCACTGACCGAATAGAAGATTTTTACATTATCGCCTTCTTTTACATCCGTTTTGGAAAGGGAAAGCTTTACGGACAGGCCTTCGCCTTTTTCGGGATAAACGGGTTCGATCTGGGCTTTAATCCTGATCTTATAGAGATTTCTTTCCTGGGCATCCCAGTCGGAAGAGAGAATTCTTTCTTTGGTGATTTTTCCCCGAACGGCGGCGTAGATCAGGTCTTCGGCCACCTGGGCGTTGGAAACCAGCGTGTGAGATTTTATGAATGTTCCAACAGCCGCTTCCACGGCTTTGGTTTGAGCATCCCGCCTGGCCCGTGCCTTTACTTCCTTCACCGTATCCACTTCGCCCAGCCGGGCCTCGCCCGTCGCCTCGACCCAAACCGCCTTTTCCGCCGCAAGGGCGACAAGCGGAAGAAGGCACCATATGAAACACAGCAAGAAAATCTTTTTCATAAACAATTCTTACTACTGTAGCCAAAAGTCCAAATCATTGTCATACCGGCGAATACCCTGAAGGGCACGAGTGCCGGTATCCAGGACATATCGAAATGGCTGGATTCCGGATACACTGAGCTGCTTCCCTTGTTTCACCCGGGCTAATCACGGGGCGGGCCTTTTGCGGATGATTTCCCGGCATAAGGCCAGATAATCCTCCGCCCCGTGGCTTTTGGGGGCGTATTCGAAAATGGACAGGCCGAAACTGGGGGCTTCGGCCACGGCGATGTTTTCGCGAATGACGGCCTTGAAAACGCGGTCGCCGAAGCGCTCGCGCACCTTGTCCATGATGG
>CAZVGQ010000115.1:0-4488 GCA_964626775.1 uncultured Smithella sp.
TTCTCGCCGATGATTGCCCAGATTTCATGGCTGACGCATATGGGCACCCTGGAACAGGAGGAAGGATGCTTTACGCAATCCACAAGGGAACAGTTGCCTTCCAAAACATCCACAATTTCCTTTAAGGTGATTTGAGAAGGCTCTCTTGATAAATTGTATCCTCCATGAGCCCCGCGGATGGAGTTTACCAGACCGACACTCCTCAAAGGGATGATAATCAGGCTTAAGTATTTCTCGGAAATATCTTCGCTTTTAGCAATATCTTTAAGAAATACAGGACCTTTCCCGTATTGGATTGCCAGCGCCACCATTAACCTGACCCCGTAGCGCGTTCTTGTGGAAAGTTTCATATTGATCACCTTGTATTAATACTATCTTCACTATCTGTTTGCTAGTAATTAACTCACTGAGACATGTTTGTCAATTTAAAATTGCATTGGTTCAAATCAGTATAGCCTGTTGTCTGTTATTCCTTTTTGGGTTCAGCTTTCTGTTCAGGAAAATATGGATTGACAAGGCAGAAGGACTTGTATACTAATGCAATTGAATGTCATTATCAATAATGGTGTGTGATATGGGCGATGAAAAGATGATCTTCCAGAAGTATCTGGCAAAACATGACTTGCGGGACACGCCGCAGAGGGAACTCATTCTGGATGCCTTTTTGAAGCTTGAAGAGCATATTTCGGCCGAACAGCTCTACGACATCGTGAAAAAAAATGATCCTTCGATCGGCCAGGCGACGGTTTACAGAGTATTGAAATTACTGATGGAAGCGGAATTGGCCCGGGAAATTGACTTTGGGGACGGCGTGATTCGCTATGAACATAAATACAATCATCCTCACCACGATCATCTCGTTTGCCGCGGCTGCGGAAAAATGCTGGAAGTCGTTGATCCCGTGATCGAAGAACTTCAGAAACGCATTGCCAAAAGCCACGGTTTTGAACTGACCGACCATGAAATGTATTTATATGGTTTATGTGAAGATTGCAGGAGGAAAAAGAGCGCGGGTTCTCAATAGGATGTACATAAAAAATTAATGATATTAATTGGAAATGAGCCGGGAAGAGGATTGCTGACCTCGCATAGGCCGGCTCTTTTGGGTCTTATCAATGATAATGATTTTCAATATGATGCGTTTGGTTCTATCGGCCGTAGGATTTTTTTTCATGACAACCGTTGCATTTGCGGGTCATCCGCTTGTTACGGACGATACGGCAACACAGGGCAAGGGCCACGGTCAGGTGGAATTCGGGCTGGCTTTGTTTTGCGACAAGGACAGTGTGGACGAATGGACAACCCTAAAAAGAGATGGCGGAGATTTTACCGTGGTTGCTACCGTTGGCCTTTTTGATGCGGTGGATGCCATCGTGCAACTGCCTTATGCCTGGTATTCCATGAAAGAAAACGACAACTTTATCGGCCGCGAAGACGGGATTTTGGACTTCACCTTCGATGTCAAATGGCGGTTATTTGAAAAGGACGGCTGGTCGCTGGCTATAAAACCGGGCGTCAGCTTTCCGACCGGCGACGATGACAGAGGACTTGGGGTGGGACACATGAGTTACCGGTTCTTTCTGATCGGAACCAGGGAATGGGGTCCTTGCGCCGTTCATGTCAACGCGGGCTATGCCCGCAGTGAAAACGCCTTTGAGGCGAACAAGGACCTGTGGCACGCGTCAGCCGCTTTTGAAGTGAAAATCATGGAATCCCTGAAATTGATGGCGAATGCCGGCATCGAAAGGAATCCCGACCCAAAAAGTGAAAACCATCCGGCCTTTGTCTTGGGTGGAGTTTCTTATGATGTTTCGGAGAAGATGACGCTTGACGCCGGTGTGAAGTATGGCTTGAGCGACACGGAAATCAACTGGACGGGTCTTGCCGGACTGACGATTCGGTTTTGAACGCCCGCTTGTAAAGAAGTGCGCTGCGCTAGCGCATCAGAAGCAGGCTCAGCGCCATCACCATCATGCCGGCCATCAGCCCCAGAATGCTGTCATGCCCCTTGCTGTAAGCGCGGCTGGTGGGCAGGAGTTCATCGAGGCTGATATAGACCATTATCCCGGCAATACCGCCAAACAGAAATCCCGTCAGGCTTACGGGGACGTCCCACTCGCCGCCAGCGATCAGCATGATCACCGCCAGAGCGGTCACGGCGCCCAACGGTTCGGCAAGACCGCTGGCAAAAGACCACAAAAAGGCCTTTTTGCGGTTGCCTGTCGCATAAAATATGGGGACGGAAACGCTGATGCCTTCTGGAATGTTATGCAGGGCGACGGCCACGGCAATGGCCACACCCAGCGCCGGCTCCTGCATCGAGGCCAGAAAGGTGGCAATGCCTTCGGGAAAATTGTGAATCGTAATGGCCAGCGCCGTCAGCAGTCCCGTACGCATAAGCCCCGCGTGGACCGGACCGTGATTGTGAACTCCCGGCTTATGATGAGTTGAATCCCTGAATGCGCCGGATGGAAAGTCCGGAAGCGCAGCTTTTGGATCGTGAAGCGGCGCCGTCTCTTCTTCGGAATGCGTTTCATGGGGATTTTCGGCGGCGGGAATCACGTTGTCGATAAACGCGATGACAATCATGCCGCCGAAAAACGACGCGGCGGCAAGCCAGCTTCCCCACGCATCGCCGTAGCGCAAGGCCAGCATCGCCGTGCCTTCGGGAAAAATTTCGACAAAGGAGACATACAGCATTACCCCTGCCGAAAAGCCCGTCGCTACGGAAAGCAGGCGGTAGTTGGTTCGTTTTGCGGTAAAGGCGATAACGCTGCCGATGCCGGTCGCCATGCCGGCAAACAGGGTCAGGCCCAGGGCAATGCAAACATGTTCCATCTTCCGGCCTCCGTTATGAAAAATACCCGTCCGTTTACCGGTTGCGCAAAAATCCGGATTGCATTTATTGCGCAACTTCTTTCACGTGTTCCACTTCCTGAGCTATGGCCTTCAGGCGCTTCTTTTTTCTTCCAACCGGGAAAGAGGTTCTTTCGCAGTGAATTCTGCATGGACCGTCACATAAGCGGCAGGAGTCATTCCGCCAGGACGTAGGCGAAAATCAACGGAGCAACAATGGTCGCGTCGCTTTCAATGATAAAACGGGGTGTATTCACCGACAGCTTTTCCCAGGTGATTTTTTCATTGGGAACGGCGCCGCTGTACGATCCGTATGAGGTCGTACTGTCGGAGATCTGACAGAAGTAGGACCACAACCGGCAGTTCATCTGCATGTCCTGGCGGATCAGCGGCACGACGCTGATCGCGAAGTCTCCGGATATGCCGCCCGCGATTTGAAAGAAACCGACACCCTGGTCTCTTGAGGTGTCCAGATACCAGTCGATCAAAGCGTTCATGGTTTCCAGGCCTGACTTGACGACGGCCGGGTTTTGAATGTTTCCCTTCCGGACATTCGAGACAAAGACATTGCCCAGCGTCGAATCTTCCCAGCCGGGAACAAAGATCGGAATGCTTTTTTCGCAGGCGGCAATGAGCCAGGAATCCTTTTCGTCAATCTCGTAATCTTCTTTCAGGATGCCGCTGGAAAGGAGCTGGAAAATAAATTCATAGGGAAGATATCTCTGGTTTTTCTCTTCCGCCTGCTTCCAGAACGCCAGCAGCTTTTTTTCGACCTTTCTCATGGCTTCTTCTTCGGGAATGCAGGTGTCAGTGACGCGGTTTAGTTTTCTTTTGAGCAAATCCGCTTCATCGGCGGGTGTGAGATCGCGGTAATGGGGAACGCGGCAGTAATGCCGATGGGCAACCAGGTTGAAGATGTCCTCTTCCAGATTAGCTCCCGTGCAGGATATCGCGTGGACTTTGTCCTCCCGGATCATTTGGGCAAGGGTGATGCCGATTTCGGCGGTGCTCATGGCGCCGCCCATGGCAATCATCATCTTTCCGCCCTGATGAAGATGATCCACATACGCCTGGGCCGCGTCGATCACTACGGCCGCGTTGAAATGGCGAAAATTCTCCCGGATGAATTTCTTGACCGCCGGGAAATTGGATGAAACGCTTTTCTTCATTTGAATGCCCCTGATATCAATGTTCTGGTGTGCCGTTGCTCATGAACGACGATGTAAAACAGATGGAGCCCAAACGTTAAAGAATTGATCAACAGATTAACAATTACGCGGCTCATATCATGGAGCGGCGGAAATTGCAACCCATCGTCGCGCATTCATCCATTTACGCGAGCGTACGCAAGCCCCAGCAGGAAACGGTTTTAAACCGTTCCCTGCGTCGTCATCGTTTCATGTCATGGTTCGACAAGCTCACCAAGACAAGCTTCTTTCCCATCGCCCTTTGTACATCCCGTATTCACCGTAGGGAACGGCCGCGACCGTTCCCTACGGTCCATCACGCCTCACCACCATTCTTCTTCACCCGAAAAAACGCCGTGGCAATTCTTGCCGGGATTGGATACAATGCACGCGGCCGTTGGCTAATTCAATGAAAGAAAGGAGGCAACGATGAAGCTTCAAACAA
>CAZVGQ010000116.1:0-1605 GCA_964626775.1 uncultured Smithella sp.
CATTGAAGGGCTTCTGGAAACCAGCTATATCATTGCCGGTTTTGCCGTTTTGGGCTGGTTGGTTTTTCGGTAGGGTCGATGTCTGCAAAACAAAAGAAGGGGGTAAGGATCATGATGAAAAAAGTGTCCGCACGGTTTCTTCTGGTCGTTGCTGTTTTGAGCGTCATCGGCTGCGGCGGTCTGCGGTATTCTCAACTGGACCCGGCGGCAAAGGATTATCATCCCAAACGGATTGCCGTGTTCCCGGCCGATGTCGGAACCTATGAAGAGGCGCGCAATGCCATCGAACAAATCGTGCCCGGCGTGCTCATGGACAAAAAATGGTTTACGGACGTCATCGACACGCCCACCCTGCACCGCCAGCTTCAGGCCAATGATGAACTGCGCAGAATCTCGACGGAATACATCTCCAAACTCCAGACGCTGAACTACTCCGATCCCATCCTAAGCAAAAGAATCGGCGAACTTACCCATACGGACGGATTTTTGCTGGTCGCCGTGGACTACTGGAATTACACGGTGGAGAAAGACAAGAAACTGGCCAAGGTCAGCGTCGGCCTGAAGCTGATTGATCCGGCCACCGGGAAAATCATGTGGAAAGCCGGTCATCACCTGGGGGAAAGCTACATGCTGATCAAGCCGGACCTGCCCGATGTCGCCCGCAAAGTCGTCAAGGACATGGTCAATGAAATGCCGCATTGACACAGATCCAAAACCCGGAACACTGAAAACACAGGGAGATGATTTATGAAGGAAGAAGTCCAAAAAGCGCTGGAAAAAGTCCGTCCCGGGCTCCAGGCGGACGGCGGCGATGTGGAATTGATTGACGTTTCTCCGGAAGGCGTGGTCAGGGTCAAACTGACCGGCGCCTGCCACGGCTGCCCGATGTCGCAGATGACGCTGAAAATGGGCATCGAAAAGATCCTGAAACAGCAGGTGCCTTCCGTCAAGGAAGTCGTGTCGGTCTAGGCGCCGGCTGAAAACGGTAAACGCGAAAAATTTTTGACGTAAAGGAGATTTTTAAAAACATGGCCTATGTGATTACAGACGAATGCATTGCCTGCGGCTCATGCGAGGATGAATGTCCGGTGCAAGCGATATCCGAAGGCGAAGACAAGTATGTGATTGATGCGAAGCTGTGCACCGACTGCGGCGCCTGCTGCGATCAATGTCCGGTGGAAGCGATCGTTCCCGGAGAAGAAAAATAAGTTCCGCGCGTCTTTTACGTTGGGGGAATCTCCGTCCCGACCGGCGGATTTTCCCCTGCTTTTTTTGAACATCGTCCGCCCTTTTGGGGCCACCACCAAAATGAAAAAGGCGCTTTCCGGCTTTTTTTTCGAGGCAATCATTTTTCATGATCCCCACGACGCCGGGAGAACCGTTCATGAACAGATTCATCACTTTTGAAGGAGTCGAAGGCTCCGGCAAATCCACGCAAATTCAACGTCTGGGCGATTACCTGACCGGCCAAAACATACCCGTGGTCCTGACACAGGAGCCGTCGGGGACGCCGATCGGCCGAAAAATCGGCGATATCCTCTTCCACCGCGGCCATTTTGCCATGTGCCCGGAAACGGAGCTTCTGCTGTTTTTGGCGGCCCGCGC
>CAZVGQ010000116.1:1705-4453 GCA_964626775.1 uncultured Smithella sp.
TCCGATGTCATTTGCAAATATTTACGGCCATTCGAAACAAATCACCATGCTGAAGAAAGCCATGGCCCAAAAGCGGGTCGGGCATTCTTACATTTTCAGCGGACTTTCGGCCATCGGCAAAAAAACGCTGGCCCTGGAATTCGCGCAGGCGCTAAACTGTGAAAACGCCGCCGAACGGCAGGATGCCTGCGGAAACTGCCCTTCCTGCCGGAAAATGACGCGCGGCAGCCACCCGGATATTCATGTGCTCCAAACACAGACGCAGTTTATCCGCATTGACGCCATTCGCGGCATTCAGGATCAGATGACCTTCCGTCCGCTGGAAGGACGAAAGCGCGTCATCATCATCGACGACGCGGACAAAATGAACGAACCCGCGGCCAACGCCCTTTTAAAAACCCTGGAGGAACCGTCGGCCGACAATGTTCTCATCCTGGTGACGGCCCGTCCCTTCTGGCTTCCGCAAACCATTCTCTCCCGCTGCCGCCACGTGCGCTTCAACCCGCTGCCTGCCGAAACCGTCGCGCGGTTTCTAACCGGGCACAAGGGCATGGAGTCCGCCAAAGCCTCGGCGCTGGCCTCCCTTTCCGGCGGCTCGATCGGCCGGGCGCTGGAGCTGGATTCAGAGGACATGATCGCTTTTCGCGCCGGATTGAGCGGCCTGATCAGGGATGCCGGACGCCGTGATCCGATGAGCCTGCTCGTGCTCTCGTCTTTTCTTGGCCAGGATAAAAAACACACACAGCAGGGCCTGGCCATTCTCAACACGTATTTCCGCGACGCGCTGGTTTACAAGGAAACGGCGCGGGTGTCCATGATCATCAATGCGGATGACCTGCCGGTCGTCGAGTCGCTGGCGGGCCGCCTGGACGGCGGGCAGTTGCTGCAAAATATCTCCGTGGTGGAAAAATCCAGGCAATCGCTGGACATGAACGTGAACAAATCGTTGACATTAGACGCAATGGCATTTAAGCTTCATCTGTAAAAAAGGCAAAGCAAGGCTTCTTCATGCAGACCAACATCCTTGGCGTTAAATTCAAAAAAGAAGGCCGGATCTATCATTTCGACGCGGCCGACCTGATCCTGCACAAGAACGATCAGGTGCTGGTCAACACCGACAACGGCGTCGCGATGGGAACGGTCGTCACCGATGTTCGTCGCTCGGACACCTCCGATCTCCCCCCCAATCTGAAAAACGTCATCCGCAAGGTGACCCCGGACGATTTGCGGGTCCGCGAAGAGCTGGAGCTGTTGGAAGAGGAGGCCAAAAAATACTGCGTCGGCAAAATCGCCGAAAAGGGCCTTTCCATGAAATTGATCACGGTGGAATGCCTTTTCGACCGAAGCAAAATGATCTTCTATTTTACGGCGGACGCCCGGGTGGATTTTCGTGAACTGGTCAAGGACCTTGTCTCCCGGTTCAAAACGCGGATTGAACTCAAGCAGATCGGAGCGCGCCAGGAGGCGAGAATCGTCAAGGGGATCGCGGTTTGCGGCCGGACGGTCTGCTGCGCGGGCATTTTGCAGAACCTGGACCGCGTGACCGTCAAAATGGCCAAAGAACAAAGCATGTCGCTCAATCCGGAGAAAATTTCCGGTTTGTGCGGAAGGCTGATGTGCTGCCTGTCCTTTGAACACGAGGGATACGCCGACGCCCGAAAGGGCGCCCGGGAAGCGGCCCGCATCGAGCCCATCCGGGAAGCCGCGGAGGGAAGCGAACCGCCGCAGCAGATCCGGCCAAGACCAAACGGTCCCAGGGAAACCAAAAAGAAACGGAAAGCGTGATAAGGAGCAGCCAACCACCATGTCCAGACCCTTTTACATCACCACGCCGATTTATTACGTCAACGCCTCGCCGCACATCGGCCACGCCTATACGACCATCGTCGCCGACGTTCTGGCGCGCTTTGCCCGCATGACCGGACGCGAAACGTTTTTTGTGACCGGAACGGACGAACACGGCGATAAAATCGCCGAGGCCGCGCAAAAAGCGGGCATCACCCCAAAAGAATACGCGGACGGCATCAGCGCGCAATTTCGCGGCCTCTGGCCCGAGCTGGCCATCACCAACGATTATTTCATTCGCACAACCGATGAAAATCACATGGAAACCGTCCGGCGTATCCTGCAGAAAGTTTACGACGCGGGCGACATCTACTTCGGCTCCTACGAAGGCTTCTACTGCGTCGGCTGTGAGCGGTTTTATACGGAAAAAGAACTGGTGGACGGCAAGTGCCCCGATCACCAGACCGAACCGGAGCACCGCAAGGAAAGCAATTACTTTTTCCGCATGAGCAAATACCAGGACTGGCTTGTCCGGCACATTCAGGAAAATCCCAATTTCATCCGGCCGGAACGATACCGCAATGAAGTCCTGGCCTTCCTGCGCGAGCCGCTGGAAGATCTGTGCATTTCACGGCCGAAAACGCGCCTGGAATGGGGCATCACCCTGCCGTTCGACGACCAGTATGTCACGTATGTCTGGTTTGACGCGCTCATCAATTACGTGACGGCGGTGGGCTATCCCGACGGAGCAAATTTTCAGAAATTCTGGCCCGAGGCCCAGCACCTGATCGCCAAGGACATTTTAAAGCCGCACGGAATCTACTGGCCCACCATGCTCAAAGCCGCAGGCATCGAACCCTACCGGCACCTCAACGTGCACGGCTACTGGAATTCCGACTCGAGCAAAATGTCCAAGAGCCTCGGCAACGTGGTCCGGCCGCTGGATCTGAAGGACAAGTACGG
>CAZVGQ010000117.1:0-4436 GCA_964626775.1 uncultured Smithella sp.
GCCGGGACAACGCCAGTTCCGTCTCTTTCATTCGCTGCTTTACCGCTTTGTACTGCTCCGCCTTTTTGGCCTGGCGGGTAATGGCGCCAAGCTGGGACTTGACTTCCTTGTGAATGTCATTCAGGCGCAAAATGTTCTGTTTGGTGGCCTCCATCTTGCGAACGGCGGCGTCTTTGCGGCTTTTGTACTTGGATACGCCGGCTGCGTCTTCGATAAAGAGGCGGCGGTCTTCGGGTTTGGCTTCCACCAGATTGGACACGGCCCCCTGCTCCACCAGGGAGTAGGTCCGGGCGCCGACGCCCGTGCCCATGAAGAACTCTTTCACGTCCAGCAGGCGGCAGGGCACGCGGTTGATGCAATATTCACTCTCGCCGTCGAGAATGGTTTTGCGCGAAATGGACACTTCCGTCAGTTCGCCGTAAACACCCGGAAAGGACGATCCGTCGCTCGACAGCGTCATCACGACTTCCGCCATGCTCACGGGGGCTGCGTCCTCGCTGCCGTTGAAAATGACGTCGTCCATCTTTTTTCCGCGCAGCGCTTTGACCCGCTGTTCGCCCATAACCCAGCGAATCGCATCGACAACATTTGATTTTCCGCAGCCGTTGGGCCCGACTACCGCATTGACGCCCTGGGAAAAGTCAATCAAAACCTTCTCGCGGAAAGATTTGAAACCGGTTATTTCCAGACGTTTAAGCTTCATAAATCATCTTTAATTGAAATAGTGGTAAAATTTTGAAAAAGCCTAACAAAAGAATGTTTCTTTGTAAAGCGAAAATACAACAAAATGTATTCCCGAAAAAACCATACCACAACATATAGTGCTTTGGCCCGGAAACGGAATCCGGGGAGTGAAATGAAAAGGCTGCTTTGTTCTTCGGCTTGTTCAAAAGAGGCCTTCCAGCTTTTGACCGCAGGAGGAACACTGGTGTCCTGAAAGAAAATGATCAATAATTCTGTATCCATAGCGCCTGATCAACAATTTTTGGCAGTTCGAACAGTAGGTGTTTTCACCCTCGTCGCCCGGCACATTGCCGCTGTAAACATGATGCAGTCCGGTTTCTTTCCCGATCACGCAGGCGCGCCTGAGGGAAGAAACGGGGGTGGGAGCGACGTCGAGCATTTTAAACTGCGGATGGAACCTGCTGATATGCCAGGGAGTTTCCGGACCCAGTTCCCGAATGAAGAAGGCAATATCCTTCAGTTCTTCATCGGAATCGTTCAATCCGGGAATTAAAAGCGTGGTAATTTCCAGCCAGATACCGAGGCCTTTCATTTTTTTGAGGCTTTCCAAAACGGGTGTGAGCCTCGCGCCGCACTGCTTTTTATAAAATTCGTCCCGAAAAGACTTCAAATCCACATTGGCGGCGGCCAGATAAGGCGACATCAAATCCAGGGCTTCGGACGTCATGAACCCATTCGTGACAAACAGGTTTTTCAGGCCTTCCCGGCAGGCGATCTTCGCGGTCTCCAGAGCGGTTTCCAGATAAACCGTCGGCTCCGTATACGTGTAGGCAATTGTTCGGCAATCATTTTCCCTGGCCTGTTGGACAATCGCCGGCGGCGGCACTTCTTCGCCCATGATCATGAGCGTGGAGCGGGGCATCTGGGAAATTTCATGATTCTGGCAGAAGGCGCAGGTAAAATTGCAGCCGGCAGTGGCCACGGAATACGACCGCGAGCCGGGATGCACATGAAAAAAGGGCTTCTTTTCAATCGGATCCACATGCTCGGCAATCAGCGTTCCGAAAACAAGGGAATACAAAACACCGTCTCGGTTTTCCCGCACGCCGCAAAGGCCGCGCCGGTCGGGCTGAATATTGCAACGGTGGGCGCACAGCCCGCAGCGCACCCGGGATCCGGCCATCTTCTCATAAAGCAGCGCCTCCCGGATCATGGTTCTACCTCCTGAAGCATGTCCCGCACGGCTTCCGGAGCGGCAGCCCTCTCTCTTGCGTTCAGCTTGAAAGAACGGACCACGGGGTGCTGAACGGTTCGAAACGTATAGTTGACGGCAAAAACCATCCCGACAAATGCTCCCAGCGGATTTTTCCTCATCGGGAAAAGGTCTTCCAGGGGCGACAACAGGGCATACGCCGGTCCGGGAAGACACATCACGGACCCCCATTGAATCAGGGCGCCGGACATGGTTTTGTGAATCAGGGCCTGCATTTCTCCAATGGAAAAAAAACGTAAATCCGATGCGGCGGGAAAACCGAAAAAATTCCGCACGGCCTGTTCGGTTCCGGCCGAAGAATACCGGTTTAAAAAACCGACAAAAACTCGATTGCGGCTGACCCGGACCGCTTCCGCAAGCGCTTTTTGCGGATTTGCCGAGCCCTGCAGGCCGCCCGTCAACATGACCACGTCGAATTCGTTGTCCGAAAAAGGAATATCGTCGGCATTCCCCAAAACCAGTTCACACGAGGCGCCAAGATTTCTTCGGGCTGATTCCAACGCAGCCGCCGACGGATCCATTCCCGTGAGCAGGCATTTTTTCCGACCAAACAGGCGCAGATAGCTCCCGCTCCCGCAGCCCACGTCCAGAACGGATTCCCCGGCGACGGGAGCAACCAGATCCAGGATCAATTTCTCCTGCCGTAAATGCAGGCGACTGCTCTGGCGGGTCTGAAGCCCGTCTTCTGTTGTCCCGGCCCGAAGCGGATCAAAAAACATGGAATCACCACTCCTTTTGAAATGGTTCAGCCTCCGATGTCCGACATGTCCCGGTGGCATTTTTTCAGGTGTCTGTCCGTGCAGTCCAAATCGTGCCTCTCGGGCTTGAGCCGGATCGCGCGGCGGATCAGGGCGTCCAGCTCGTCGTCGCTGCAGTTTTGGCGAAGCGCCGCCTTGACATCGACTTCCTCGTCCTTGAGCAGGCAGGCGCGCAACTTGCCGTCCGCCATCAGGCGCAGGCGGTTGCACGTCGCGCAGAAATGGTCGCTGACCGGATCGATAAACCCGATTTCTCCCCGGCCGTCCGGCATTGTAAAGATTCTGGCCGGCCCGTCCGTTTTATGTTTCTTGACCGCAAGCGGCGTAAGCCGGAAATGACGGCCGATGGTTTCCAGCAGCTCACGGTTCGGCAAATAATCCGCTGTGTGTCCGTCGTTGACTGGGCTTACCGGCATGATTTCGATAAAACGAACTTGAAAAGGTTTGGTAAGCGCCAATCTCGCAAAATCCAGCACCTCATTGTCGTTGAATCCCTTGACAATCACGGTATTGATTTTGATGGGGGAGAAACCCGCTTTCTCCGCTGCGGCTATCCCGCGAAACACGTCGCCCAGGTTCCCGCCCCGCGTGATTTGAGCGTACTTGTCCTTGTCCATGGAATCCAGACTGATGTTGATCCGGGTGATGCCGGCGTTGAAAATCGCCTCCGCGTACTTCGCAAGCAGGATGCCGTTGGTTGTCAGGCTGATGTCCTCGAGGCCTTTTGTTTTTTTCAAATCCGCGGCAAATTCAACAAAACCGCGGCGGACCAGCGGTTCGCCGCCGGTCAGCCGCACCTTGACAAATCCCAGGGTCACCGCCCGGGAAACCACGCGGAGAATCTCCTCGTACCGGAGAATATCGTCATGACCTGTCAGCGAAACCCCTTCCATGGGGCGGCAGTATATGCAGCGCAGATTACAGCGGTCGGTGATGGAAATCCGAAGATAATTGATGTCCCGGTTGTATGTGTCCAGCATGATATCACACCAATGCTCCTTTACTTTTCTGACCGTCGTTCAATAACACAAACCGCTTTACAAAACAACTTCAGCCTCACTTGGACGACCTCATCAAGCGGCGTTTTCCCGCCGGAGAAACATCCGGCGCGGGCGCAAACGACCGGCCCGAATGGATTTTCAGCACGGGCAACCTTTCGCCTCAAATATTCGAAACAAGTTCTTGACACGGCGTTCTTTCTCGTCTAAACAAAAATCAACCGCCTCGCAGCAAGCTGTCGAGGTATGAAATGAACATTGTTATATCGCAGCAAACCACGGAGAATTAACTCTCGTCCCGCCAAAGCGGGATTAAATGCGTTTCCTGCCAGTAGTCGAGCATCGATTGCGTCAGCGCAAGGCAAAATCATTCGGAGCCGTTCATGGACAAAATGCCGATCACGAAAGAGGGTTTCGACAAATTGAAGAAGGAACTGGAGACGGTGAAAAACGTTTTCATTCCGGAAAACATCCGGGACATTGAAGTTGCCCGGGCGCACGGCGATCTTTCGGAAAACGCGGAGTACGCGGCGGCCAAAGAGCGGCAATCCTATCTGCACGGCAAGCTTCAGGAGCTGGAAAATAATCTGGCTTCCTGCAACATCATCGCCCTGAAAGGCATCCCGAGCGACCGGGTGGTTTTCGGCTGCTTCGTCACCATCGCGGACAGCGAGGGGGAAGAGATCAAATACCAGCTGGTCGGCCCTTTTGAATCGGACATCA
>CAZVGQ010000118.1:0-4352 GCA_964626775.1 uncultured Smithella sp.
TTGACAGTGAAATGGCCAGACGCTTCAGGGCGGCGGGGCTGATCGTTTTGGGAAAGACCAACACGCCGGAATTCGGCCTGATGGGAATCACCGAACCGGAGCTGCACGGCCCGACGCGCAACCCCTGGAACCCGGATCACACGCCCGGCGGTTCCAGCGGCGGTTCGGGAGCGTCGGTGGCCGCCGGTTTCACCCCCCTGGCCTCGGGCGGCGACGGGGGCGGATCGATCCGCATCCCCTCTTCGTGCTGCGGTCTTTTCGGCCTCAAGCCCACTCGCGGCCGCAATCCGCTGGGGCCCGAATCGGGCGAAGTCTGGCAGGGCGCGGAGGTGGAGGGCGTGCTGACCCGCTCGGTGCGGGATGCGGCCGCTGTTCTGGACGCCACAAACGGCGCGGATCCCGGCGCTCCCTACATTCTGCCCCGGCCGGAAAGGCCGTATCTGGAAGACGCCAGGCAGGATCCTCCGCGGTTGAAAATAGGATTCACGGTGGACTCGCCCCTGAAAGCCCCCGTTCACCCCGAATGCGTCGAGGCCGTGAAAAATGCGGCCAAGCTTCTGGAGCGCCTCGGGCACGCGGTGGAAGAAGCCAAACCGGATATTGACGGCGAGGCGCTGGGCAGAAGCTACATGATGCTGTATTTCGGCGAGGTTGCGGCGGACATTCGGGAGCTGCAAACCGTCGTCGGCCGGCCGCTCACCCATTCCGACACGGAGGAAGCCACCTGGGCCCTGAACCTTCTGGGAAACACTTTTTCCGCGGGCGATTTCGTTCTGGCCAAACGGCAGTGGAACACCTTTGCCCGGCAAATGGCCAAATTTCATGGAACCTACGATCTGTATCTGACGCCGACGATTGCTTCGCTGCCTCCGCGCATCGGCGAGCTGCAGCAGAAGCCGGCCGAGCTGGCTTTCCTGAAAATCATCAACGGTCTGAACCTGGGAGGCCTGCTTAAAGCGACGGGCATCGCCGACATGCTGGCGACCAAGGGCCTGTCCAAAATGCCCTTCACGCAACTGGCCAACCTCACGGGCCAGCCGGCCATGTCGGTGCCCCTTCACTGGAGCAGGGACGGACTGCCCTGCGGCGTCCAGTTTATCGGCCGCTTTGGTGAAGAGTCGCTTTTGTTTCAACTGGCTGGCCAGCTCGAGCGGGCCGAGCCCTGGTTTGAACGCAGACCCGCCCTGACCCGGGACTGACGGGAGCGTTTGAACAACACTTTTTTACGTCATACTGGCGAATACCCTGATAACCTGAAGGTCACACGAGGGCACGCGAGCCGGTATCCGGGAAACTATTGAAAACAATGGATTCCCGCCTTCGTGCCCTGAAGGGCACAATCGGGAATGACAACATTGTTGGTTTTTTGCCATTTTGCAAAGCTCTCGGAACATCAACCGGGCAGGCGCTTCTGCATGAAGGGAATTTACGCCTGCACCTGCTCGTAAAGTCGGTAATTCAGTATTATTCTATATTTGTCCTTTCCAAGTCGTCCACGCTTATTCCTGAAAAAAGAATTGCGCCGATTTTCAATGATTTTATTGACATTTTCTATAAATCACGTATAGTCGGCCCAGTTTACGTTAAGTGATTCTAGGTCACGTTTTTGCGCAATTGGCCGTTGGGCGGGAGCCGGACAGATTTCGGCAAGAAGCCTGACGCTGAAATATATCTCAGAACGAGGTGGGTTATGTCAGGTTTTGTGAACAAAACGATGGGGAACGTGATTGAGGAAACGGCCGGCCGGTTTCCCGATCATCCGGCTTTGATTGCTCCGCAGTTTCAGGTCCGAATCAATTATCGCGAACTTTATGAACAATGCCGCAAAACCGCCCGCGGGCTGATGGCAATGGGCGTCCGGCGCGGCGATCATGTTTCCGTCTGGACGACCAACGTGCCGGAATGGGTGTATCTGCAATTCGCGCTGGGCATGGTGGGCGGCATTCTGGTGACCATCAATACCAATTACCAGTCTCACGAGCTGGAATACATTCTCAGGCAGTCCGATTCCACCACCCTGTTTCTGATCGACCAGTACCGGGATACCAGCTTTTACGAAACGGTCCGGAAGGTTGTTCCGGAGCTGGATTCCTGCGAGCCCGGAAAGACGGCGTCCGCCAAGCTGCCGGTGTTGAAAAACGTCGTGTATATCGGGAACCGGGAAAGCGCGCCGGGCATGTTCAAATTTTCCGATCTGATCGCCATGGGTGAAAAGGTTACCGAGCAGGAGCTGGACGACCGGATGCGTTCGCTCACCGACGACGATGTCATCAATATGCAGTACACGTCGGGAACGACGGGATTTCCGAAAGGCGTGATGCTGACCCACCACAATGTCATCAACAACGCCCGCATGGTCGGCGACGTCATGGGGCTGACGGACAAGGACACGCTCCTCATTCAGGTGCCCGTCTTTCATTGCTTCGGGTGCGTCATGAGCACGCTCAACAGCGTTTACCATGCGACTACCATGGTGCTTCTGGAGTATTTTGAACCGAAGCTGTCCCTGGAGTCGATTCACAAGGAAAAGTGCACGGCGATCAACGGCGTGCCGACCATGTTTATCGCCATGCTCCATCATCCCGATTTTGAACGCTATGACATGAAGTCCCTGCGGACCGGCATTATGGCCGGCGCACCCTGCCCGGTCGAGGCCATGAATCAGGTGCGCACGAAAATGCATTGTCCCGAAGTCGTCATCGCGTTCGGCCAGACGGAATCCGCGCCCGTCATGACCATGACCCGCCGCGATGATCCGGTGGAATTGCGCGTGGCTACGGTCGGCCGCTTGCTGCCGGACATCGAAGGAAAAATCATCGATCCCGAGACCGGCGAAGATTTGCCCGCGGACACGCAGGGTGAAATCGTCACGCGCAGCGCCTGCGTGATGAAGGGCTACTACAAGATGCCGGAAGCCACGACCGCCGCCATTGACGCCGACGGGTGGCTGCACACGGGGGATCTCGGCGAGATCGATCCAAACGGCTATTTTAAAGTCACCGGCCGGATTAAAGACATGATCATTCGGGGCGGTGAAAATATTTATCCGCGGGAACTGGAAGAGTTTATCTTCACGCATCCCAAGGTGCAAAATGTTCAGGTCGTCGGCATTCCGGATGCCAAATACGGAGAACAGGTCCTCGCGGCCATCCATCTGAAGAACGGCAACCGGGCCACACAGGAGGAATTCATCGAATTCTGCAAGGGAAAAATCGCGCGCCACAAGATCCCCAAATACTGGGAGTTCGTCGATGAATATCCGATGACGGCCAGCGGCAAGATTCAGAAGTTCAAGATCAAAGAAATGTTTGAGAAGAAGTATAAAAAAGACTGAAGAAACTGTGGTGGATAGTGAATAGTGAATGGTGGATAGTGGATAGTCAAAAGCTCGTAGCTCATGGCTCATAGCAAAAAGATAAAGATAGGCTATGAGCTATAGGATATGGCGGCAGAACAAAAGCGAAAGGATATAAAGATGAGCAACATCTGTTATCGGGACACGATCGGCGACATGGCCCGCAGGGCGGCCACCAAATACGGCGACAAGATCGCCATCATTTTCCGCGACCAGAAGATTTCTTTTTATGATCTCGAACGACAGGCCCGGCGCTTTGCCAACCTCATGATCAGCTACGGCGTCAAGAAGGGCGACCGGGTGGCGATCTACGCCTACAACTCGCATTATTACCCCATCAGCATGATGGGCCTGGCCAAGATCGGCGCCATTCAGGTTCCCATCAACTACATGCTGAATGCCGAAGAAATTGCCTACGTCGTCAATCATTCCGGCTCCCGGATCTTTATCGTGGAAGACATCCTGTATCCGATCATCGCCAAGGATCAGGCGAAATTCACGACGGTCGAAAAGTGGGGCTTCCTTCCGCTGGGGGATTCGCTGGTGCCGGAAGGCTTCTTCAATCTGATTACGGAGATGGAGGCCATGACCTACGACGAACCCCAGGTGGAGGTCAGCGCCGAGGATATCGTGCAGATCCCCTACACCAGCGGCACGGAATCCAAACCCAAGGGAGCGATGCTGTCGCACCGGGCGCTGATGTCCCAGTACCACAGCTGCATTTTCGACGGCCAGTACGAAACCGACGACGTGAGCCTTCACGCGCTGCCCCTGTTTCACTGCGCCCAGCTTCACTGCTTCCTCATGCCGTATCTGTACGTCGGCGCCACGAACGTGATCATGCACAAGGCCGATCCCCTGGAGATGATCAAGCTCATTGAAAAATACCAGATCACGCACATGTTTGCCCCCCCCACGGTTTGGATTGGAATCCTCAACCATCCGGAGTTCAAAAACTACTACCACAGCAGCCTGAAAAAGGCGGCCTACGGCGCCA
>CAZVGQ010000119.1:0-4333 GCA_964626775.1 uncultured Smithella sp.
ATCGAATGACCGCATAGCCCTTTTTCTTGTCGACGATAATGTTTTTGTAAGTCATCCTGGATTCTCCACCCTTAAACGGAGATCTTTTCCTGTTTTAAAAAAAGCGATCCTTCTGTCTTTCAGCGCCACGCGGGCGCCCGACTTCGGGTTGCGGGCCATCCTTGACTTTCTTTCGCGCACCGTAAACGTGCCGAATCCCCGGATCTCGATCCGGTCGTTGTTTTTCAGCGCGCCTGCTATGGCCTCCAGGATCGCCTGCACGGCCAGCGCGATGTCCTTTTGCGAGTAGGTCTTGCATTTTACCCGCACTTTTTTGATGAGTTCATTTTTGGTCATGGCAACACGGGGGATCAAAGGTCACGGAACGTACAAATAGCCGGCCCCTCCCCAGGTTTCAGCTTTTTGCCTGACGGACCGCACGAACTGATTGGCCGCGCTCTCCATGACATAATCCAGGATGGAAGGGCGCTTTTCCGGGGGATACACCAGGTCGTACTGGCCATGGCTTCCGGCCAGAACGCTGGCCAGCTTCGCCGCCGCCGCCAGATCGCCCAATTGATCCACCAGGCCGTATTCCTTGGCTTTGCGCCCCGAGAAGACGCGGCCGTCCCCGATCGCGACCACCTGCTGGCGGGGAAGCTTCCGGTCCCGGACAATCACATCTATAAACTGATTATAGATGTCGTCGATGAGTTCCTGAATGATGATTTTTTCTTCAGGCGTCATTTCCCGCATGGGAGATCCGATGTCTTTGTACGGACCGCTTTTGACCACGGAGGACTTCACGCCGATTTTTTTCATGAGCTCTTCCACATTGGCGAATTGCATGACCGCCGATATGCTGCCCGTGATGGTGCCCGGATTGGCGACAATTTTATCGGCGGCGCAGGCGATCAGCAGTCCACCGGACGCGGCAACCGACCCGAGCGACGCCACCACTTTTTTCTTTTTCTTGAGCGCCACGATGGCTTCGTAAATTTCCTGCGAGGCGGCAACGCCCCCGCCGGGCGAATCAATGCGCACGACCACGGCCACGATGGAACGGTCTTTCCCGAACTCTTCCAGGTTTTCGGCAATTTCAAGCGAATCCGTGATAACGCCTTCCACGGGCACCACGCCGATTTTATCGTTCAGTGAAAAGGCCTTCGATCCGGCGCCGGAGGACTGAAGCCCCGCCCGGTACGACATGAAATACACGACCGCTCCCAGCGCGATCAGCAAAATCAGCCCCACAACGACCGGATGTTTTCTCATGCCTTATTCCTTGGACTGGTTGCCGATTTTTACGTCGGCCAGTGCCTGCGCCAGCGTTGATCCGACATTTTCGCGGTTGTTCAGATAGGGATTGGATGACGGCGTGGGCGCCGGCGCTTCCATATCCTTGATGCTCAGCCGGATTTTCTTGGTCTTGATGTCGATGCTCTTGACCACCGCGGACACCTTGTCTCCGACGTTGTACAATTCCGCGGAAGATTTCACGCGCTTCTGGCTGATTTCGGAAATATGCACAAGCCCCTCGATGCCGTCTTCGATTTCCACAAAAATCCCGAAGTCGGTAAAGTTGGTGATTTTGCCCGTCACCACGCTGCCGGGCGCGTATTTCCTGGGAAGCTCCTCCCAGGGATTCTTCTCAATCTGCTTGATGCCCAGGGAGAATTTCTCGTTGTCCACGTCTATATTCAGGACAACCGCTTCAACCTCCTGGCCTTTCTTGAAATATTCGGAGGGATGGGTAACCCGGTGCTTCCAGGAAATATCCGACACATGGACCAGGCCGTCAATGCCGTCCTCGATTCCGACAAACACGCCGAAATTCGTGATATTGCGCACGAGACCCTTCACCATCGTTCCGACCGGATATTTTTCTCTTAATTTTTCCCACGGATTGGCCGTCGTCTGCTTCAGGCTGAGCGACACCCTCTTTGCCTCCGGGTTGACTTCCAGCACCACCACATTTACGACATCCCCTACATTCATCACCTTGGATGGATGCTTGATTTCGCGCGTCCAGTACATTTCCGAAATATGTACCAGACCTTCAACCCCCGGCTCCAGTTCAATAAACACACCGTAGTCCGTCAGGTTGACCACTTTGCCCTGCACCAGGACGCCCACCGGATACTTTTCGGAAATATGCTCCCAGGGATTTTCATGAAGCTGCTTCAGCCCCAGGGATACTCTTTCCTTCTCACGGTCAAAGGAAAGAACCTTCACCGTAATTTTCTGGCCCTTTTGAAAAATATCCGCGGGTTTGGCGATTCTCCCCCAGGAGATATCCGTCACATGGAGCAATCCGTCAATGCCCCCCAGATCGATAAAGATTCCGTAGTCCGTGATATTTTTGATAATCCCCTCAACAATGCTTCCCTCGGAAAGATTGTCCAGCGTAACTTTCTTTTCCTGTTCACGTTCGGCGGCCACAATCGACCTTCGGGAAAGCACAACATTGTTGCGTTTGCGGTCATACTTTAAGACGTTAAATTCCAGCGTCTGGCCGACAAACTGGTCCAGGTCCTTGATCGGACGGATGTCGATTTGCGAACCGGGCAGAAAAGCGATGATGCCGATATCAACGGAAAGGCCTCCCTTGACCTTCTCCACAACGGTTCCTTTTATTTTTTGATTGTTTTCGCTGACGTTCTTGATTTCATCCCAGACTTTTAATTTGGCCGCTTTCTCCCGGGACAAGACCAGATTTCCTTCGGAATCTCTTTTGTCGATAAAAACTTCTATGTCGTCGCCGACGGAAACATTCACGTTTCCCTGGGCGTCTTTCAGCTCTTTGATGGGAATAAAACCCTCTGTCTTCCAACCCACATCCACCATCACCGTGTCCGCGGTAACCTGAACAACCTTGCCGCGGGCAATATCGCCGTACTGCAGTTGATTCAGGCTCTGCTCATAAAGCTCCTTAAAGCCCATATCCTCTTCTTTGGACTGCGTGGACGGGTTTGTTGCGACGGAAACGGACGAGTCTGCCTGAACCTCCTTTTCACTTGTTGAGTTTGTGTTGTTATTGTTAACCATTAACCTGATACCCCCTAATTTTTATAAGACTTTTTCAATCGTGGTTGCCTAACATACTGAATATTAAATAGCAAGACAAATCCGGCGCTGATGATGCCGCGATTATTTTTTGTCCTCCCTGAAGGAGCCGCGCAGATGTTCAAGAATTTTCCGAATGACTTCCGAAACCGTCAAAGACGTCGAGTCAATGATGACGGCATCCGGCGCCGCCGCTAACGGCGCGATTTTCCTGTTGGTATCCTGCGCGTCTCTGGCTTTCATGTCCCGGGATACCGCGGATCGTTCAGCCGCGCCGCCTTTGGAGGCCAGTTCGTCGTGTCGTCTTCGAATCCTTTCCTCAAGATCGGCGTCCAGATAGAATTTGAAATCCGCGTTCGGAAAAACCACCGATCCCATGTCTCTTCCCTCCGCCACAATGCCGCCGCCCGCGCCCGCTTCCCTCTGCAGGGAAAGCAGCTTTTCGCGAACCACGGCAAAAGCGGAGATCGCCGAGGCGGCAAGGCCGACTTCCTCCGTACGAATTTTTTCGCCCACGTCCTCGCCGTCCACCCAAACCGTCATTTCGCCGCACACATTCTTCAGCGTGACCTCGGTGGTCGAACAAAATTCCGCAAGTTTAACGGGATGATTCATGTCCAGGTTGCTTTTCAGCGCCTTGTAAGCGAGCGCACGATACAGCGCCCCCGTGTCCAGATACAGATATTGCAGACAGGCGGCCAGCGCCCTGCTCACCGTACTTTTTCCCGAGCCTGCCGGCCCGTCAATCGTGATCACTTTTCCCGTCATTTCTCCCGCTCCCGTCTCTCCCCCTCGTCTGGCTTCGCAAGGAAGGCTTGCCTAATCCGAACAAAGCAGGTAGGATTCTTCATCAAAAAATGGTTGCCTGATGGCCTATGCGTAAAATGGTTCAAAATCAATATTTTTATTTTTTCCTCGTTGGAGCCCTGCTTCTTCTTACAACACCAAACGCCCGCGCCGCGTTCACCATCGATGACGAAAAAAAAATGGGCAGGGAGATCTATGAAAAGCTGGACCAGGGCAACTTCCTGTCCCGCGACAAAAAGCTGAATACCTACGTGTCGGAAATCGGCAACCGGATTCTGGCCCACAGCAACAAGGCATCCTTCCCCTACACGTTCACCGTTTTCAACAGTTCGGGCATCAACGCCTTCGCTACTCCAGGCGGTTATGTTTACATCAACAAAGGGCTGATCACCGTCGTTGAAAACGAGGCGCAGCTCGCGGGCGTCATGGCGCATGAAATCGCGCACGCAAACTGTCGGCACGTCGCCAGCATCATCGAAAA
>CAZVGQ010000120.1:0-4311 GCA_964626775.1 uncultured Smithella sp.
GCTCCCTTCGGCCGCTGGCCTTCTCCAACAAGGGCGCCGCGGGATACTGGCAGTTTATCGAAGGCACGGGAAAAAAATACGGTCTGGAGATCAGCGGCGACATCGATGAAAGAAGAAATGTCCACAGGGCCACGCAGGCGGCGGTAGCTTATCTCAAAGATCTCCATAACCTTTTCGGATCCTGGACGCTCGCAGCGGCGGCCTACAACATGGGAGAAGACGGTCTGCAGGCCGAACTGCTCATCCAGAAGGTCGGCAACTACTACCAGCTTTACCTGAATCAGGAAACGCAGCGATACGTTTTCCGAATCCTCTCGGCTAAAATCATCATGTCCAATCCGGAGCGATTCGGGTATTTGCTGTCCAAATCGGACCTCTACGCTCCCCGGCGGACCGACACGGTGGAGATTCAGGCACCGGAGCCCGTGCCCCTCCACATTATCGCCCAAGCGGCCAACACGTATTTCAAAATCATCAAGGACATCAACCCGCAAATCAAATATTATTCCCTGCCTGCCGGAACTTATGCCATCCATATTCCCCAAGGCCAGGCGAAAGGTTTTTACGAGCGCTACAACAAAGGGCTGGCGGAATGGATCGCCCGGAAAAACGACTCTGTCTATGTCGTGAAAAAAGGAGACACCCTGACGGGCATCGCCAAACGGTTCAACGTGCCATATCGGGCCCTGACCATCTGGAACCCCGGCGGCGGCAGGAAGCTTTCTCCCGGCGACAAGCTCTATATCTTTTCCGATTTCCTGAAAGAGAGCCAAAGCAATGACCAAGCGAATCCTTAAATCAGGACGGTTGCCGGCTTCCGGCCCGTACTCCGCCGCCGTTGAGGCGGGCGGCCTGGTCTTTGTTTCCGGGCAGCTGCCGATCCATCCGGAAACCGGCGAAATCATCATGTCTTTGGAACCGGCCGCCCGCCAGGTTCTGATCAATCTTCAAAACGTTCTTGAAGAAAACAATTTGTCGCTTGAAGATGTAGTCAAAACAACCATTTTTCTAACCAACATGGCAGACTTTGCAACGGTCAACAAGATTTACGCCGACTTTTTTCCGAATGAGCCGCCGGCACGTTCAACGGTTGAAGTGTCCGCCCTTCCCAAAAACGTGCCGCTGGAAATCGAAGCCATAGCCGTCAGAAAAAAAGGAGGAACCCATGAAAGTTCTCGCTCTTAATTCCAGCTCCCGGACGGGAGACGTCAGCAAGACCGAAATCATTCTGGGGGATCTGCTCCAGGGCATGCGCGAAGGGGGCGCGGAAGTGGAGGTTGTCGAACTGCGCAGGAAAAAAATCCGCTACTGCATCGGATGCTTTACCTGCTGGACCAAAACCCCGGGAGTTTGCATCCACAAAGACGATATGACCCGGGAAATTTTTCCAAAATACCGGGACAGCGATCTGGTGGTCCTGGCCACTCCCCTTTTCCATTACACCGTAAACGCCATCATGAAAACCTTCATCGAGCGAACGCTTCCCATCGCGCTCCCTTTCTTTGAAAAACAAGACGGGGCAACCCGGCATCCCTACCGTCACAAGGCGCCGCCCGTCGTCGTCCTTTCCGTCGCCGGATTTCCGGAAGAAAGCGTCTTTGACGCGCTGAAATTCTACGCGCGCTTCCTGTTTCGCGATCACCTCGCGGCGGAAATCTACCGGACATCCTCCGAAATGTTTTTGCATTCGACCGGCAGCAGAAAAGTCTCCGAGGTTCGGGAAGCGCTGATTCAGGGCGGCCGGGAGCTGGCGCAATCCTTGAAAATATCCCCGGAAACCCTGAAAAGAATCCACAAGCCGATCACCACCTTTGAAGAGATGGCGCCCCTGGGAAACCTGATGTGGCAGACCTGTATCGACGAAGGCGTGACACTGGGCGAAGCCCAGAAGAAAAAAATGATTCCGCGACCCGACTCCATCGAAAACTTCCTGATGCTGATGCGTTTCGCCTTCAAAGCCCGCAAAGCCGGAGACGCGAAAATGGCCGTGCAATTTAATTTTTCCGGGCAGGCGACTGGGGAATGTCATTTTACCGTCGAAAACGGAACTTTCCGGACCGGCCTGGGAGCGGCGGACCATCCCGACCTGATCATCGAATCGCCCTTCGAGGTCTGGATGGACATCATGACCCAGAAAGCAGACGGCCAGAAATTGTTCATGGAACAAAAGTATTCCGCCCGGGGGGACATCACGGCCCTCATGCGCTTCAAGGATCTCTTCGGCAATTAAGATTTGCGCCGAGCGTCAAAGTCTAGCGATGTAATTTTTTCACTTGGAGAGCGGGCATCCAGGACGGGTCAATAATCCGGTTGACAACCCGTTAGTTTTACAATAAGTTCGCTGCAAATATTGGCTGTCTTAACAATGGGTGATGGAGTTCACCCCTAACAACCGCAATTTTTGCTGATAACTCCTGCAGATCCGTAATCTGTGGGAGTTTTTTTATGATGGACAACACTTCAACCCAAATGTCGGTTCCCGAAATCCGCGATCATCTGGAAATCATTGCGGACGTATGCCGTCGTTTCCAAATGATTTCCCTGACCCGGCAACTGGAGGCTGCGCAGGCGCTCCTTTCAGAAAATCCGCCCATAGACGTTGCGGTTTTGGGGCAGTTCAAGGCGGGGAAAAGTTCTTTTTTAAATAACCTGATCGGCCATAAAGTGCTGCCCGTAGGCGCCATTCCGGTGACCACGGCCATCACCCGCCTGCAGTATGGAAACAGCGAACGGGCTTTCATCCGGCATTTCAACGGACAGACCACGGAAATCCCTCTTGCCGATGTTGTCCGATTCACATCCGAGGCCGAAAATCCCGGAAACGAAAAAAACGTGGCAATGGTGGATATAGAACTTCCGTCCATGAAGGAATATCCCGGCCTTCGTCTTGTGGACACTCCGGGACTGGGCAGCGTGTATCAATACCACCAGTCCACATCGGAAGAATGGCTCCCCGCCGTCGGCACGGCCATCCTGGCGGTGAGCTCCGACCGTCCTCTTTCGGAGCACGATTTGGAGCTGATTCGCGAGCTGACCGTTCACACCCCCCATATTATTCTTTTGCTGACCAAAGCCGATCTATTGTCACCGGAGCAGCAACAGGAAGTCCTTTCATTCTTCAAAGATACTCTCCAACGTGAACTTCAACGGACGCTTCCCGTTTATCTCTATTCAACGAAGAAAAATTCGGAAGAACACAGAAATCATTTTCAGGAAAATATTCTAAAGCCCCTGTGCCGCAACCGGGATGAGGAATTCCTGAGAATTCTTCGTCACAAAGTCCGTTTTCTTTCTCAAAGCTGCCTGGACTACCTGAACATAGCCCTCCGGTCATCGCTGCAGGCGGACATGAACCGGGAACATTTGCGCGGCCGGATTCTGAACGAAAAGGTCCATGAAGACAGCCTCCGGGAAGAACTGGGAATGATTTCACGGGAACATCAGCGGCAAACCCGCCCCATGATTGAAGCCCGCCTCGAAAACTTTCGCGTTCCCCTGACAAAGAAATCCGTTCACCAATTGAAAGCCGACATCGCTTCCTGGAGGGGCAATCTCTGGAAGCTGTCGCGGAGATATGAAGCCTGGGTTTCCGAAATCCTTTCGGAAGAGCTGCGCCTCATTTCCAAAAATGAACAGGTTCATTTCCTCGGCACCATGAAAAAAGCCCACGCTTCGTTTTCCCGTACGGCGGACTCCTTCTGCACGCTTCTCAACGACAACATTCGGAACGTGCTTGGCGTGGAGATGGCGGAAGTCCACTGGAAAATGGATGTCGTGGAACCCGGCCATCCGGACATCTCGTTTACCAAACCTTTTGATATTCATCTGGATTTAATCTGGTTTCTCATACCCATGTTTATATTCCGGAAGGCTTTTGAGCGCCATTTTATCGCCAACGTCCCCAAAGAGGTTGCGATGAATCTTTCCCGACTGGGCTACCAGTGGGAAAAGAGCGTGAACAACGCCATCGAAGAAATGCGGCGGCAGGCAATGAACTACATTCATGAAGAACTCTCAACGATCGAAGCTCTGATCTCAAGAACAAACGCGCAAACCGAAGAGATCAGGCAACGGATCTCTCAAATCGAGAAAACACCCTTTTGATTTTGCCGGTTCGTCAGAGCTAAGATTGGAAGGGACAATGTTTGTGGGCAGAAAATGTGAAAAGAAGAAAATTATTGAGGCTATCCATTGGGTTTGGCCGAACTGCTGAAGTCAAAGAGGTTATGCATGAAGGCATAACCTCTTGTGAGGACTGGTCGGGGCGGCAAGATTTGAACTTGCGACATCTTGCTCCCAAAGCAAGCGCGC
>CAZVGQ010000121.1:0-4297 GCA_964626775.1 uncultured Smithella sp.
GCAGCAGAAACCTCATCAGAGGCCCCTGTTGTTTTTTTACGGTGACGGCGTTGGGTCCGTATTTTTTCAGCCGGTGTCCAGCTTCAAAAGGAGACAGACCTTTTTCCGAATCGGTATTGAGCAAGGTGGTGACTTCGCTGGACGGACAGTGGTGCCAGTGTTTGCAAATAATGGATTCCATCAAAGACCTCCGGGTGGTTGGCCCTGTTTCCCCCGGGAAGGGAAAGCAGGCGGTAAAGGGGAATCAGACAGCGACGGTGAAAAAAATAATTCAAAAATCGCCGTTACCATATCGCAATCCGCCGAAGATTGTCAAGACAAACCGGCTGAAGCTTCAGCCGAGGCCGCGGGAGCAGGCTCTGGTGATGCAGCTCGCGGGCTTCCCGCAAAGAACAAAAATTGTAATTGATATTTTTGAAAAGCTTTTGCATGATGTCCGCTCATAAAAAGGAATCTTGGAAAGGGAAAGTCTGCGCTTGTCCGGAAAAACACTCATCCTCGGGTATGACGCCGTTTCGTCGCTGGGGTCGGATCTGGAAATCCAGTGGCAGCGCGCCGCTTCCGGCGAAAGCGGCATCGGGCCTCTGACGCGGTTTCCGCTCACCGACGATTTTCCCGTGCGGGTTGCGGGTCAGGTTGAAGAAGTGGATGCCCGGCCCTATCCTTTCCTGCAGCCGCGCGAAATGGCTCACTGGACGTCTCCGGTTTTTCCGTACGCGCTTCTGACGGTGCACCGGGCGCTGAAGCGCAGCGGCCTGGACATCACGCCCGGCATCGCGCCGCGCGTGGCCGTCACCTTCAGCTCGGCCGTAGGCGGCCAGGACGCGGTGCTGAAAGCGGACCGGCAGATGATCGCCGAAAACAAGCTGCCGCATCCCTTTGCCAATCCCAATTCCTGCATCAACATGGTGGGCGGCAAGGTGTCCATCCTGACGGGCGCCACCGGTCCGATCTGCGCCACGATTACGGCGTGCGCCACCGGCGTCACGTCCATGATCATCGGCGATATGATGATTCAACAGCATCTGGCGGATGTGGTGATCGCCGGCGCCGTCGATTTTCCGCTGGTCGAGCCGATTCTGGCCGGGTTTGCCACGATGAACGGCGCGTACCGTCCGAAAGAGGGCCAGCCCCACGAGGCGCCGGAGAAAATCAGCCGGCCGTTCTCGGTCAATCGCCGCGGCTTTGTGGTTTCCGAGGGCGCGGGAGCGGTCATTCTGGCGTCGCCGGATTTTGTGCGGGCGCACGGGCTTGCCGCGCGCATTGAACTGGCCGGATTCGGCATGACGTCCGACGCCAGCCATTTTGTGGCCCCCAATTTGAAGACCGTCCGGAAATGCATGGAGTTAACGATAGCCTCCGCGGGCTTGACGCCAGCGGAGGTAGATGCCGTCAATGCCCATGCGACATCGACCAGAATCGGCGACAAGGTGGAGGCGGATGCGCTCGTTGGTGTTTTCGGCGGTGAGGTTCCGCCGTCGTCAGCCAACAAGTCGCAAACCGGACATGCGATGGGCGCCTCTTCCGCGATTGAAACGATTCTGGCCATGGAGGGGATGATCCGGGAAACGCTGCTGCCCACGATCAATTATGTTCCCGATCCGGCCATTCCGATCGATTGCGTCGCCCAGGGGGCGAGAAAATTGCCCCAGGAATTTGTCATGAAAAACGCATTTGGGTTTGGCGGCTGCAATGCCTGCCTGATGCTGCGCCGGATCGAGTAAAGGATATCAGGTCAAGTATGCAACCTCCGAAAAATCGCAGAGTGTTTGTTGTCGGCTACGGGGCGGCCACGCCACTCGGGGCGACGTTTGCCAAAACCTGGGAGCGCGCCGTCCGGGGGGAAGCGGGTTTCCGCAAGGTCACCCGCTGTAAGGTGGAGTCGGCCTGCGACGTCGTGGGCGAGATTCCGGACTGGTCTCCCCGGGATCTGGATTTCACCGACGCCAAGGAAGTCTATAACTGGAACGCGGCCTTTGTGATTTTAACCATGGCGGTCTGCAGGGAGGCGCTCGAAGATGCCGGTATCGTGATGGATGAAGCCACTTCCCCCCGCACGGCCTGTCTGGTCGGATCGGCGCTCAACGGCTCGGACGCGCTTCGCGCGGCCATCCATGATCTGGAGCACCGCGGTCCGCTGCGCGTGAGCCCCTACCTGCTGCCCAATCTGTGCGCCAATCTGCCTTCCGGCAAGGCGGGAATGCTTTTGAAATTTACCGGCCCCATCTTTTCACCGCAGGGCGCCTGCGCGTCCGGCAATCACGCGATCGGCATCGGGGCGCGCATGATCCGCGACGGAGACTGCGACTTTGTTCTGGCGGGGGGGGCGGACGCGCCGATTCTGCCCGAGCTGATTCACGGCTTCGCCAACATGAACGCCACGATCAAGGTGCACGCCGGCGACCGCGCGGCGGGGGATCCCGCGCAGGCCTCCCGTCCGTTCAGCATCGACCGCCGGGGCTTCGTTCTTTCGGAAGGCGCGGGCGTCCTGGTTCTGGCCGCCCAAGAGGTGATTCAGGCGCACGGGCTTGAACCGCGGGCCGAAGTGCTGGGTGTGGGCTGGACATCCGACGCTTACCATTACACCAGCCCCAATCCGGCGACGATTGTCCGGGCTTTGCGGGAAACCATCGCGGATGCGGGGCTCCAACCCGCCGATATCCAGTATGTCAACGCGCACGGCACCTCCACCGCCAAGGGCGACCGGACGGAAGTGAAGTGCCTGAGGGAAATCTTCGGCCGTTGGATCGAAAAAATTCCCGTTTCCTCCAACAAATCGCAGCTTGGCCACACGCTGGGGGCGACGGCCGCCATTGAAGCGGCCCTGGCCGTTGAAGGCATGCGGCGGGGGATTCTGCTGCCGACCATTAACCACCTGCCGGATCCGGAATTTGCCGATATCGATGTCGTGCCGAACGCGGCCCGCAAACAATCCCATGAAATCGTCCTGTCCAACGCGTTTGGATTCGGCGGGACTAACTGCTGTGTGATCTTTCGGGGAGTGTGATATGAAACCCAAACCGTTTTTGCCTGAAGCGTACAAGATGGATGAGCGATTTGTTCGCGACCGGACCACCGGGCTGGTCTGGCACCGTACCCCGTACCGCGTGCTGTATGCGGATACGGACCGCTCACAGGTTGTTTACCACTCCAACTATCTGCGCTATTTTGAAGTCGGACGCGCTTCGCTGATGCGGGACGTTGCTTACCCCTACAAGGCCATTGAAGAAAGCGGCTATGTGTATCCGATTTACGATCTGGGGCTGTCGTTTTATCAGCCCCTGGCGTACGATGATGTCATGCACATCCATACCCGGCCGGTCAACCTGGAGCGCGTGAGGCTCCAGTTCGATTATGTCATTACCCACGCGGAAAAGGGGGAGCTCGTCTGCACGGGATTCACCAAACACTGCGCGGCCAACGCCTCCGGGCGGCCCGTGGCGGTTGACCCGAAAACGATTCGCTTATGGCAAACCTTTCCCGATCCGTTATGAAGTATCGCTTTTCCCTCGAACTTTTCATCAGGCCCTATTTGCGCGACCATGCCGTGGAGGGGAAGGCCGTTTTCCCCGCCGTGGAGTCCCTCGCGGTGCTGGCCGGCGAAGTCCGCAAACATTGCCCCGGCGCTCTGCTGAATTGCCAGGCGGATGCAAATTTCCCCAAAATGCTGGTTTTGCCGCCTGCCGTGGATACACTGCCCGTGCAGATCGAAATCGAAGAGAGATCAGAAGGCATCCAGGCTTCACTGCAGACGACGATGACCGCCAAAAGCAGCACCGCGAGGAGGATGATGGAGCACGCACGGTTGACCTTTGTCCAGAAGGATGTGCCGACTAAAGCAGCCGTGCCTTTTCAAACGGCGTGGAAGTTAAGAGGGGAACCTCTTTCCATATCCGCGGATTTGATTTACAAAGAATTGGTTCCCTTCGATTTGTCCTACCGGAACATTGCCGGAAATCTGTCTGTTTCCGAGGACGGGGCGCTGGCGGAGATTTCGGGCGGAAGCGGCGCGGTAAACAACACGCCGCTGGGGTCGCCTTTTGTGCCGGATGCAATGATGCACGCCGCCTGTGTCTGGGGACAGCGGTTTGCCGGCATTGTGGCTTTTCCAACCGGTTTTGACCGCAGAATCATTCACCGGGGCACGAAGATGGGGGAAACCTATTTTGCCAGGGTCACCCCGGCGGATGGCGGCCGCAAATTTTTAATGTTTGATGCGTGGATCTTTGACCGGCGGGAAAGGCTTTGTGAAAGCATCCGCGGTTTGAGAATGAGCGATATTTTCCGGGGGCGCCTG
>CAZVGQ010000122.1:0-4293 GCA_964626775.1 uncultured Smithella sp.
ACGGCCGCATCCCCTTCCTGAAATATTTCATGAAGCAGGAGCTGATCTGGGTGCCCATTTTGGGGCTGGCCTGGTGGGCGCTGGATTATCCTTTTATGAAGCGGTACTCCGCCGAACTCCTGAAAAGAAAACCGCATCTTCGGGGCAAGGATATCGAGGCGACCCGGAAAGCCTGCGCAAAATTCAAGGACCGGCCCGCTTCCATCATGAACTTTGTGGAAGGGACCCGTTTTTCACGCGCGAAACAAGCGGCGCAGAAATCGCCCTACCGGCACCTGCTCAAGCCGCGGTCGGGCGGCGTCTCGTATGTTCTTTCCATGATGGGTGAAAATATGCGAAACCTGATCGACGTGACCATCATTTATCCCGACGGAGTGGAAACTGCCTGGCGGTTTTTCTGCAGCGCTGCATCCAGAATCCTCGTCCGAATCGACGTGCTGCCGATCGATCCCGACCTTCGCGGACAAGATCCCGACGATGCGGAATATAGAAGCCGGTTCAACCGCTGGCTGAACGACCTTTGGGAAAGAAAAGACCGCGCCATTGCCCAGGCGCTGGAACGCCCGGCAGCGCGGGATGCAGGAAGAATCGCGCACCCCGCCAATCTTTGAATGAACTTCTCCCTGAATTTCCGGGCAAACGCCGGGACCCTTCCGGTGATTTACGCTTGAAACGGCATCGTCCGCACGGCATTGGATCACATGCGGACAGCAGTCCTGCGAAACGGTCCGCCTTACGCCTCGGCAACCCGCCGGGATATTTTCTTGAGCCGGCTGATTTTGTGCCGCAGAAGCACGGCCCGTTCCCTGTCGCTGTCTTCCAGTGCCCGGCCGTGCAACCCTTTCAATGCACGGATTTTGGCCTTGACTTCGGGCTTCGTCAGCCTGATTTTGCCTTTGGGTTTGTGTTTGTGTGCGCGCCCCTCGTCCTTGATGCCCTTGGCCTGTTTGATAAAGGCAACCAGCTCTTCCTTTTTCATGTCGTGGATTGCCTTTTCATGCGGGAACTCCTCGGCCATTTCCCGCAGCTCCTTCACGGTCAACTTGTCCAGGTGCTGATCATCATGGGGTTTGTGTTCTTTTTTGTGTGTTTCTTCGGACATCGCTCATAGACCTCCTTGTTTGATTTCAGGAACATCAACGTGCAATGCGAAAAGGGAAACCGATTTGACTTATCTATACCACAACCGCGCCTGGGGTTCAACCCAGGCAGCCGACAACCGGACGCGAACAAAAGCATCGTCAGCCTCATGGATGTGAGTACCTGCCCGTCAACGGGGTCAGGCAACAGCCTCTCCTTTCGGCGCGGACCTTATTTCTCTTCGGATTCGTGCGGATTTCCCTTCATCCCAAGCCTAAATTGGTTTGTCAATTCTGCCGTTTTCTGCTAATTTTACAAACCATCAGGAGATAAAAGTTCATAAATCGGTCAACGAATCGTTTCTCCGTCAATTTTTTTACCAAACGCTTTTTCGACCACAAGATCCATCAACCAGTAAACGGGGCATCCCCATGAAAGATCAAGCCAAAACCAAACAGACCTTGATCGGCGAATTGGCTTTGCTCAGAAAGCGGATTGCCCAGTTGGAGCAATTCGAATCGGAGCAAAGGCAGGCAGAGGAGAAACTGAAAGCGGCTGAAGAAACCTATAGAAATATCTTCATGAATTCCCAGACGGGGTTGTTTCGAACAGAAATCAGCACAGGCCTCATGACGGAAGCGAATGACAGCATGGCCCGGTTTGCCGGATTTAAAAACCGGGAAGAGCTTTTGTCCAGTCACTTCAACATCGCGGAACGATATGTAGATCCTGAAGCGCGAAAGAAGATGCTGGCCATCGTTGAGAAGCAGGGTTACTGCGACAACTATGAAGCGCTATTCAGACGCAACGACGGCTCGGTCATCTGGATTCGTTTATCTGCCAAACTGGTCCCGGATAAAGGGTGGCTGGAAGGCGTGGCGGAAGACATTACGCTGAGAAAGAACGCACAGGACGCCCTGCGGGAGAGCGAGGAGATTTATACACGCCTGATCAACACGATCCCGGATATCATCATACGCACGGATCTTGACGGAAAGATCCTTTTTGTGAACGACAACGCCGTACAGTTCAGCGGCTACCTTCGGGAGGAAATTCTGGGCCGGAATATGATGGACTTCATTGCCTCCCAAGACCGTGACAGGGCGATTCAAAACACCTTTCTGATGATGGAGCGCAGACTTGGACCGCGGGAATACCGGCTTATCATGAAAGACGGGAGAGAAATCCCTTTTGAAGTGAACGGCGATGTCTTGCGCAACGAAGACAGAACGGCTTTTGGCCTTGTCAATCTCTGCCGCGATATCAGCGACCGCAAACAAGTGGAGGATGCGCTTCGGGCCAGCGAAAACCGCTACTACACGCTCTTTGAGCACATGAACAGCGGTGTTGCCATTTACGAAGCCGTCGAAAACGGGGCGGATTTCGTGATCCGAGGTTTCAATACCGCGGCCGAGCGGCTGGAAAAGACCAAAAGAGAGGAAATCATGGGCCGGCGGGTGACGAAGGTCTTCCCCGGTGTCATTGATTTCGGTCTTTTTTCGGTTTTTCAGCGGGTCTGGAAGACGGGCCATCCGGAAGATCACGATATTTCATTTTACCGGGACGACCGGATTTCGGGATGGCGCGAAAATCACGTTTATAAATTGCCTTCCGGGGAGGTCGTGGCAATCTATAACGATGTTACCGACCGCAAGCATGCGGAAGAGGCTCTTGAGGAAAGCGAGGAGAAATATCGTACCCTCTTTGAAAATGCCGGCGAGGCCATCTTTGTCGCCCAGGACGGCAAGCTGGCGTTTCTCAATCCGATGACGACACTGATCACCGGTTATTCCGGCGAGGAGATCGCGTCAAGGCCATTTGTCGATTTCATCCATGAGAATGACCGCGACATGGTGCTGGACCGTTATGTCCGGCGCCTCAAGGGCGAAAATATTCCGCGGCGCTATTCTTTCCGTGTGATTCACAAAAAAGGCGATTTACGGTGGGTGGAGCTGGATACCGTCCTGATCCAATGGAAAGAGAAGCCCGCGACGCTGAATTTCATGACCGACATCACCGAGCGCAAGCGGGTGGAGAATATTCTTGAGGAGAGTGAGCGCGAACTAAAGGCTCTTTTCAAAAGCATGCTCAACGCATTCGTGCTTTTCGAGTCGGTCTTTGACCAGGACGGAAATTTTGTCAGCTACCGGTTTGTCTATATCAACGATGCCTATGAACGCATCACAGGCGTCAAGAACGACGAAGTCAAAGGAAAGACCGTGCATGAAGTTTGGCCCAAAACGGAGGCAAGCTGGGTCAAGGCATACGGCGACGTTGCCACCACAGGGGTGCCGAGCAGCTTCGACATGTATCACGAACCGACCGGGAAACTTTATCACTGCAATGTCTATCGGCCCTGGGACACAAAGGATCGGTTTTGCGTTGTGTTTGAAGACATCACCGACCGCAGGCGGGCGGAGGAGGAAGTTCTAAGGGCAAATACCTTGCTGAACACGATTGTCGAGAATATCCCCAACATGATCTTCCTCAAGGATGCAGAGAAACTCCGGTTCACACGATTCAACCGGGCGGGAGAGGAGCTGTTGGGTCATTCCAGAGGCGACCTGTTGGGAAAGAACGATTACGATTTCTTTCCGAAGGAGCAGGCGGACTTCTTTACACGGAAGGACCGGGAAGTTTTGCGCGGGAAGAAAATCGTGGACATCGAGGAAGAACCCCTTCAGACCCGCGACAAGGGAGAGCGGATCCTGCACACCAAGAAAGTGCCGATACTGAACGCGGAAGGAGAGCCCGAATACCTGATGGGCATCTCCGAAGACATCACGGAGCGCAAACGATCGGAGGAAAAAGAAAAAGAAACCCTCGCCCTGCTCCGGATTGCGGGTGAAAAAGCAAAGCTGGGCGGATGGAGCGTCAATCTCCAAGAAAACCGTGTCATCTGGTCCGATGAAGTGGCGGCTATTCATGAGATGCCCGCCGGATACTCCCCTACGGTGGAACAGGGCATCAGCTTCTATGCGCCCCAGTGGCGGGAAAGAATCACGAAGGTTTTCACGGCTTGTGCGCAAAAAGGCATTCCCTATGATGAAGAGATGGAAATTATCACCGCCGGAGGAAAGCGGATCTGGGTAAAAGCCATCGGAGAAGCCGTAAAAAATGACGCCGGGAAGATCATTAAAGTGAAGGGCGCATTCCAGGACATCACCGACCGCAAACGATCGGAGGCGGAGAAGCAGCGGCTGGAGGAGCGTT
>CAZVGQ010000123.1:0-4249 GCA_964626775.1 uncultured Smithella sp.
CGACGGCCGTCGCCGCCCACATCATGGGAATCAATCCCTTTGACCAGCCGGATGTCGAGGCGACCAAAACACACACGAACCGAATGATTGAGGAATTCAGGGAAAACAAGAAATGGCCGGCGCCCAAACCCGCGCTGACCTCTGAAGCCTGCGAGGTTTACGGCGATGTTGCCGCCCGGACTCTTTCTTCCGCGCTTGCGATATTTCTTGCGCAGGCCGGGGAAGGCGCGTACGTGGGATTGCAGGTCTATCTCAGCCCGTCGCCCGCCATCGACGATGCGCTCCAGAAGCTGCGTCAGGCGATTTCCAGCCGGTACAAAATAGCCGTCACGATCGGCTACGGCCCCCGCTATCTGCATTCGGTGGGCCAGCTTCACAAAGGCGACGCAGGCCGCGGCCTGTTTATCCAAATGACCGGCCCGAACAAATCGGACATCGGCATTCCCGACGAGCTGGGCAAGCCAGACTCATCTCTGACCTTCGGGGAACTCAAGGCCGCGCAGGCGGAAGCGGATCGCCTGGCGCTTTCGGACAAAGGGCGGAATATCCTTCGCATCCACTGGAAAAAAGACGCGGCGGGCGGAATCCGGGCGCTGGCCAAAAGTCTTTAGTCTTCATCAGTCAACGACGTCGATCACCGGGCTTGCGCAATCACGCGGAGAATTTCCGGCGCGTGGCGTTCGGGCGCAGCGGGAATCGCCTTCGGATAGCCCAGAATAATCGGCGCGACAATCCGCAGGTTTTCGGAAAGCCCCAACTCGCCCCGGAGTTTTGAATCGCGGATATTTGCTCCCAGGGCGACCCAGCAGGTGCCCAGCCCCCGGTCGGCTGCCGCAAACATGATGTAGGCGGCCGCAAGCGCCGCGTCCACGTCCAGAGAACCCACCGATTTGGGTCCTGCGACAAAAATCAGGCAGGGCGCGTTGTAAAACACATTGAAATTTTCATCCTTGAGCAGATTCACATACGTGGAATTCAGGGCAATCTTTTTGTCGTCGTGATCCTTCAGAAGGCAGGCCTTGCTCTCGTCGGACAGATTTTTAATGGCCTTGCGGCATTGGACCACGACAAAGCGGCAAGGCTGATTGTTGCTGGCGGACGGCGCCAGCGTCGCATCCCGAAGGATTTCCTCGACGGAAGACAGCGGAACCGCCTTGTCCTCAAAGTCCCGGATCGCCCTTCTCTTCTGCAGAAGCTCGGAAAAAGTCATCATGATTTTTTCTCCTTTCTTCGTTTATCCCGGCAGAAACAGTGATATCAGTGTGATGATGCCGTATTGAAGCGCGGCGATCACCGGATTCAGCGCTCCCAGAAGCAGCAGGCCCAGGACAATAAAGAAGCCGAAGGGCTCGATCTGGTAGAGCACGCGGTTAAACGATTCCGGCGTGAATCCCATCAGGATTTTGGAGCCGTCCAGAGGCGGAATCGGAATCAGATTGAATGCGGCGAGCAGAATGTTGATATACGCCAGCGTGTAAAGCACCGAATAGATCATGCCGCCCGGTTCGGGGGAAAAAAGGCGCCACAGCAAAAGCGCGAGAAAAGCAATGAGCATGTTGGCCGTCACGCCGGCCGCCGACACCAAAATGAGCCCTTTGCGCCGTTGCGGCGCGGGAATGTTTTCCAGATTGACCGGGACCGGTTTGGCCCAGCCGAATCCGATCACGAGCAGCATGAGCGACCCGATGGGGTCCAGATGTTTGATGGGGTTGAGCGTCAGCCTTCCCAGCCATTTGGCCGTTTCGTCGCCCATCCGCAGGGCAACCCAGCCGTGCGCCAGTTCATGGATGATCACCGAGTACAACAGCAGAACGGCCAGCATGACAAAAGCGGCCGGATCGCTGATCAGCAGGCGGATTAAACCCATTCGACATTCTCCATTCTTCATCGATCGCGGGGCATCCGGAAGATTTTCCTCCGGAATCTTCACCCTACGATTAAGCATAAAGCATGAAGACGCGATATTCAACAGAAGTTTTTGCCTTGACAGACAGCGCTTTTAATTTGTAGGGATGACCCGCACTTTTAATCTCCTGCAGAAAAGGAACTCAAATCATGCCGGAAAATCCTTTGCGGTTGTTGATGAATCCAAGTTCCGTGGCGGTGGTCGGCGCCAGCAATGATTTCAGAAAAATGGGCACCATTCAGGCCCTGAGCATCCTCCAGGACGGCTATTCGGGGGACGTGTATTTCATTCACCGCAAGGAAAAAACCGTTCTCGGGCGCCCCGCCTTTCCGACGGCGGCCGATCTGCCGAAAGCGCCGGATCTGGCGGTCCTGATCGTGCCGAGCTCCTCCATCGCGGGCCTGCTTGCGGATTTCGGCAGCGTCGGAACGAAGCGGGCCATCATCATTACCGCGGGCTTCAAGGAAACCGGATCGGCCGGCCGCGGCATGGAAGAAAAGATCAAGGCCGTCGCCCGGCAATACGGCATTCGGTTTGTGGGCCCCAACTGCCTGGGGATCATCAATTCCGAAAATTCGCTCAACACGACGGTGGCCCCGTTTACGACCGGTCCGGGGCGCCTGGGATTTGCGTCGCAGAGCGGCACCTATGTGACGCAGGCGCTGCCGTATCTGCGCAAAAACGGCATTCGCTACAGCAAGGCGATCAGTCTGGGCAATGAGGCGGACATCGATCTGGTGGACGCGCTGGAGTATCTGGGCGAAGATGAACAGACGCGAGCCGTGATTCTTTACATCGAAGGCATTCGGGACGGCCGGCGGTTTGTGGAAGTGGCCCGCCGGATCACGAAACATAAACCCGTCGTCGCTCAGTATGTGGGCGGTTCGGCTTCGGGCGCGCGGGCCGGCGCCAGCCACACGGGCTCCATGTCCGGGCCGGATTTTCTCTACGACGGCATTTTCAAACAGGCGGGCATTCTGCGCGTCCCGACGATCGAGGATCTCTACGCGCACGGCTGGACGCTCGCCACACAGCCGCCCCTTCGCGGAAGGCGGGTGGGTGTTGTGACCAATTCCGGCGGTCCCGGCACGGGCATCGCCTACATGTGCGACCGTGAAGGGTTGGAGGTCCCGCATTTCTCAGAGAGCCTTCAGCGCGACATTCGGCCGTTGATTGAAGCGCACGCCTCGGCCGCCAACCCGGTGGACCTGACGTTTGACCTCGGCATGCGGAAACTGGCCGTGACGCTGCCGGAGATGATTATGAAAAGCGGCGAGGTGGACGCGTTGATTCTGCACGGCGTCATGCATTCGGGGTTCATGGTCGAAATTTTCGAACATCTGCGCGGTTATCTCCAGGGCGTATCCTACGAGGCTTTTCTGAAAGGTACGAGATCCGTCAAGGAAGAAGCTTTTCAGTTGCCGGGCAAACACACTTTTCCGTTTTTGATCTCCTCGTTTTTCGACGACACTGACGACTGCACCCGCGGCTATCTGGATGCAGGCGTTCCGGTGTTCCGCTCTCCGGAAAATGCCGCCCGCGCGCTCGGTTCCCTGCACCGCTACCGGCTGATTCGGGAGAGAGTTCTTTCGAATGCGCCGCCGCTGCCCCAAGCAAAGCCCGCGGCGCTGGAAATTTTGGGGCGGGCGAAAGCCGAAGGGCGAGGCGCGCTGGATGAATTCGAGGCCAAGCGATTGCTTGCGGCCTACGGCTTGCCCGTCACCCGCGAGGCGAAGGCTCTGACCCGGGATGACGCCGTGGAAGCGGCCGAAAGGATTCATTATCCCGTGGCCGTCAAGGCGTGCAGTTGGGAAATTCTGCACAAAAGCGGCAGAGGCCTCATTGCGCTCGATCTCAAAAATGAGGCGCAGGTTCAGGAAGCGTTTGACGGCATTCAGAAGCAGGCGGGGAAGCCCACGCCGGTGCTGGTGCAGGAAATGGTCTCCGGCAGCCGCGAGTTTCTCGCCGGCATGGTGCGGTTTCCCGGGTTTGCGCCTTGCGTGGTTTTCGGTCTGGGCGGCGTCTGGACGGAAATCCACCGCGACACAACCCTGCGGCAGGCGCCTCTGTCCGATTCGGACGCGGCCGAAATGCTTGCCGATCTGCGCAGTTCGCGTCTGCTGGGTGAATACCGGGGCATGCCGGAAGTGAAGCGCGGGGCGCTGGCCGGAATTCTTCAGGCGGTGGGAACGATTGCGCTTCTGCACCCGGAGATCGCCGAGATCGACATCAATCCCGTCATCATTCGCGGTGCGGATCCGGTTGCGGCGGATGCGCTCATAGGGTTAAAGGCTGAAGGCTGAAGGTTCGAGGGACACGCGCTATCGTTTTGTGAATAGTGGA
>CAZVGQ010000124.1:0-4226 GCA_964626775.1 uncultured Smithella sp.
GCGTTGGCAAAGAGCATTTTGTATCCGGATTCGGTTTGGCTGAGCGCCCGGATTTGCTGCTGCAACAATTCATTCTCCTCGCGCAGTTCCTGAAATGCTTTGGACGAGTCATTCATTCGATGCCCCTGCCTCGATAAGCGCTGCCAAATGAAAAAAATGGATGATCTGTTCAGTGCATGCAAATATTTCTAAGAATCCTGAAGCATGGAAACATGGCCGGCGCAAACGGCTTGCCCTTAGTTTTTTACATCAACCATTTTCAAGGTCCGGCCATACACCTTCCGGCCGAATTCCACGGCCAGTTCCTGAATGACTAAAATATCCTTTTGCGTAAATTTCGGCTTGGCGTCTGTATGTTCGGCTGTGATGGAAAAGCCGTTTGCGGCGTTGCATCCATGCATTCTGTAGGATTTGGAATAACTGCGTTCGGGTTTATCGTCGTAATCCCGTAAAGTCGTATCGATCAGGCCGTCAATCGATGAAACCTTGAGCGTGTAGCCTTTAGTCTTTAACAGGGACGTCAATGCCCTGAGAAGATCGGATACTTTTTCATAGGGTTTGATTTTTTCAAAAATAAACCAGAGCGTGATTCTTTTATGTTCCGCGAGGGGAGGGATGTCCGGATCGGAAATTATTTCGCTGAAGCTGCCGTCACGTCCTACCCCTTCGGCGAAATCACCATAGAAACGAAGACCAAACGCATCAACATTGTCGCCGCTCATTCCGAATTTGATTTTGAACACTCTCATAAATGCCAATCCTCATCGTTCATGAATTGTAAATGTGTCCAGGTCGTCCCCCGCGTTCCACTGCATTTTCCTAATTTTATCATATACTAAACCGGAATTCTAAAAGTTTCAACAATCCTTCACCGCATCCGTATTTTGGCCAAATTCGCTGTTTTTTCCGCTGGTTGACCGACGATGCCGTTGACTGAAGATTCTTGAATCGTCCCTTCTCTTGTGATAAATAATACCTTGACGTCATGTAAAGAGTATCGCATCCCATCATAAGGAGCAACTATGAATCCCCGGCTTCGGAAATGGCTTACCGTCACGGTTATCGTACTGGCCGCGCTTGTCATGATCTCCATTGCGGCCTTTCAGGTATTTTTCAGACTTGCGGTGCCGTCTTACAGCGGCACCCTCGACATTCCCGGACTGAAGGAGCCGGTCGAGGTGCGCACCGACGATCACGGCATTCCGCACATCCTGGCCAAAAACGACGACGACCTGTTCCTGGCGCAGGGCTACATTACGGCGCGCGAGCGGATGTTCCAGATGGACATTACACGACTGGCCGGCCGCGGAGAGCTGTCCACGCTGTTCGGTGAAAAGACGCTTGAGACCGACCGGTATTTCAAAATTTTAGGATTCTATCGCGCGGCCGTCGAAGAGTACAATCATCTTTCGGCTCCCACGAAACGGGCGGTTGACGCTTACACCCGCGGGGTGAATGCCTATCTTTCGACGACCAAGAGGTTGCCGCGCGAGTACCTGATCCTTCGAGGAAAGCCGGCCCCGTGGAAGGAGGCGGACTGCCTGGTGGGCGCGCTGATGATGTCGTACCGGCTCAGCGCTCCGCGCTGGACCAAACCGATTCTGCAGCGCATTTATGACCATGCGGGAGCGGAAACGCTGAACAAGCTGCTGCCGTGGACGCCGGCATCGGCGCCCGTGATTTCCGGCGAGCGGAACCGAACGCCTTTTGTTCAGACATTTCAAACGTCCGAAGTTAAGTCCGAACGTTTATCCCGTTCCTCATCCCGGGAGCCATACAACCCCGTGATCATGCGCCAGAAGGCGAGTAACTGGATGATCTTCTCAGGCTCCCGCACGACGACGGGCAAGGCCGTATTTACAGGCAGCCCCGATCTCGAGGCCGTCATTCCGTCGCTCTTTTACCTGGTGCACCTCAAGGGCGGCTCATACGATGTGATCGGCGGTTCGATCGCCGGTCTTCCGGGAGTGCACGCCGTCGGTTTCAACGGAAGGATTGCTTGGAGCATCACCGTGGGCAACGGCGACAATGTGGATTTTTTCATTGAAAAGCCGAATCCGGCCGATCCCGACCAGTATCTCACCGAAAACGGTTACCGGAATTTCAAGGTCATCCACGAAACGATCAACGTCAAGGCGAAGGGAGGTTTTCGCGAAGAAAAGATCGTCGTTCGCGTGTCGAGGCACGGTCCGTTGGTCAGCGATGTCATGAAAGCCTTTCCGAAAAATTGTACCCTGCTGTGGCCCGGTTTGATGGGCCGGGACGGCACGCTGGACGGGCTTCTGACGTTAAACCGGGCGCGGAACTTTGAAGAATTCCGCTTGTCGCTCGGCGGGATACGCGGGGCAAGCGTCCACATCGGTTATGCCGACATCGAGAACAACATCGGTTATCAGTATCTCACGACCCTGCCGATCCGCCGAGGCGGTAAAAATCCGGTGGCCATGCCGGGAGAGAAGGGCGCCCACGACTGGACGGGTTTTGTTCCCTTTGAAAAACATCCTTATGATTACAATCCGAAAAAAGGCTATCTTGCCTCCTTTAACCAGATGCCGGAAGCCGCCGATTTCTACGGCACGGCCTTTTTCCTTTTCGAGCGGGCGCACCGCTTCGACGAAATGGTGAACGCGAAGGAGCGTTTTACGGTTGAAGAAATCAGAGCGATGCAAAATGATACAGGCTCGTACCTTGCGAAACGCTTCTCGCCGGCGATGGCCTCTGCCTGTGCGGGGGATTCGGAGCTTGCGCCCTATGCGAAGCGCCTTCGTGAATGGGACCGGTTTGTAAGCGTGGACAGCGTAGAGGCGACGATTTTCAATGCGTTTCTCACCCGGCTGATCGAGAATACGTTTACCGACGAGCTTGGTGAGCCGATCATCAAGGAATTCTACAAAGACCTGCATGTCTCGATCCCGGTGCAATGGCTGGTCCGCTATTGGGACGAACCGGCAGGGGGTCTATGGGACGACGTCACGACGAAAGAAGTCCGTGAAACGCGCGACGACATCATCGTCAAAAGCATGCGGGAAACCGTTCGCCGACTGAGCGATCAGTTCGGAAAAGACGAAAAGAAGTGGGCCTGGGGCCGCGTCCACCAAATGAAGATCAAGCACCCCCTCGGCAGTGTTTTGCCGTTTTTAAACCTGGGGCCCTACACGTATGCGGGGGACGATTTCACCATCCACGCCGGATGGTGGGATCGGCAGGAGCCTTTCGCCATGAAAAGCGGCGCCGCCATACGCATCGTTGTGGATATGGCGGATCTTTCAACCATGACGCTGATGAGTCCGCCGGGACAGTCCGGTCATTATTTAAGTCCGCACTACGGCGATCTTGCCGAAACCTGGGCAAAGGGAGGGCAGGTGCCGGCACACTACACCTCGGCGGAGAAGTTAGGAAAGGTTTTGAAGCTGATGCCTAGAGAGAATGGGGTCAGGTCTTGAATTATCTTGAATTATCAGTAATCTCCCCTGCCCATAATCTCTTCTTGACTCGCAATTTGCCGCCAAATATACTCAAATGCACAAAAAGGAAGGTTTTATCCATCGCCATGCGAAACCATCAGCCGCAATGCGGAAAGGGGAAGCTTTTATGAGAAATATCGGGTTATTTTTTCTGCCGTTTGTTTTCGTTTTTGTCGTTTGCGGATGCGGCAACTACTACAAGGTTGTCGATCCGGTTTCCAAAAAAGTCTATTTTACGGACAGCATCGATCAACAAGGAAGAGGCGTCATCCAGTTCAAAGATAAATTATCCAAAAATTTGGTAACGCTGCCTGAATCGGAAGTTATGGAAATCACAAAAGATCAGTATCTGGCCGGCGCCCCCGTGAAAGCGACGCAGTCGTTTCCGTATTGCACCGAAGAGGATGCGGACTGGTGCGGTCCCTGCTGGACCAATCCGGCAAACACCTGGTGCTGCAAGCACAGGGGCGGGAAAGACCCGAATTGCGGAGTGGATGCGTCAACGTGCAAGTACTGCGAAGGCTGCCATCAGGGGGATGATTGCATCAACATTTGCACAAAACCCCCGAAAGGCGCAGGAGGATCGACCAACATCAAGATCACCAATGCAACCGACAAAGACGTCACCATTGCCTTCGTGACGGGAGCGGCGGGAGGCGCGTGCAAGGATGCCCATAAAATGATTTCCTATCAATGGATTGCCGAAAACACGACGTGGTGCAAAAATCCACAACAGGAAGGCGGCCCCAATGCCGGATATTG
>CAZVGQ010000125.1:0-4211 GCA_964626775.1 uncultured Smithella sp.
GAGTATGGTGCTGCTTGAGCTGTTCGGAAAATACGAAAGCCCAACCACCGGTTGCGGTCTTGAATCAGAGGCACGCTGTTAACTTTTTAACTTCATTGTTGTTTCATTGTTGAAGAGCGAATCAAAGAAAGAGGATCGAAGAGATGGGGAACAAAGCTGCTGCAAGATCAGGAATCAACATTCGAGCCTTAGCATCGGTGGCTTTATTTTGCGCAGGCGTATGGTTAGTGCCTTCCGGCATAGCGCTCCATTTTGCCTCACACAACGGCGCCACAAAGTGGAGCCACCTGTTCATGACCGTTCACAATACGGCTTCTTTTCTCTTCTTGCTGGCCGCTGTCGTTCACGTGATGGTGAACCGGAAGATTCTCGTCCACTATGTAAACGCAAAAGTCGGAGAGTATCGGCAGTTCAAAAAAGAGCTGTTCATTGCAGTCCTAGGCGTGTCGGCATTGGTGATGCTGGTGGCGTTTCATGCGCTCCCCGCTCCGTAGGCGGCGTTTTTGGCAAGCATGAATGTATGGATGCTTAAGTCACTACAGCCGCTATTGATTACAGTCCCAGGCGTGTCAGCAAAGGAGGGTTGACGATGAGTGAAAACCTGAAGCAGACGATTACCGCTTTTTTGAAACCGCAGGTCACGGAGCTTGGCTTTGCATCGGTGGATCGGTTTGCCGAAGCCCCTGAGAAGCACCATCCCAGGCGCATCTGCAAAAATGCCGAAACCGTGATTGTTTTCGGGATTACCGTTCCCCGCGGCATGCTCAAATCACCGGATTACAATCTATACGCCCTGCACCGAAGCTACCACAGCGCCTACATGCGCATTGACGAAATATCCCTCGCGCTGTGCAACTATATAGAATCACTTGGGAAGTTCCTAGCCGTCCCGGCGCCGAGCTACGCTCCGATGGTTTTCCATCAGTTTGAGCCTTGGGGGATTCTGTCGCTGAAGCACGCGGCGGTCAACGCCGGCCTGGGAAGCTTTGGACGCAGCGGCCAGACCTATCACCCGAAGCACGGCGCGCTGCTGCGGCTGGGCGCTGTGGTGACGGACGCGGTGATCAAAGCGGACCCGATGCTTCCCGCGGACCCGTGTCCGCCTAAATGCACGGCTTGCTTTAAAGCCTGCCCGTCCAAGGCTTTTGACGCGGAGGGCAGGTTCAACAAAATGACCTGCCTGGGCTACGCGATCAAGCATGCCATCTATCCTCTGGCTTTGTCGAGTGAAGCGGGGCTGAAAAATATCGAGCGGGTGATCAATACCGCCGGGCATAATTACTGGATTGGCTGCGACGAATGCCTGAAGGTGTGTCCGCTAAATAAAGGTTGATGGGTCAGTTGAGTTTCAGCAGCTCTTCCGGATCATCAAAGAGATAATCCGGTTCGGCGGCGGATAATTTTCCCCGGCTGTGCCAGCCCCAGGTCACGGCTACGGTTTTCACGCCGGCCTGTTTTCCTTCTTTTATATCGCCGGTCGTGTCGCCGATGTAATAAATATCCTGCAGGGTGACGTTGTATTGCTGAATGACGTGAAGGATCTTGTCCTTTTTGCTGAGCATGAAATCACACCCCAGAATATCGTCAAAAATCCCGTCGAAATCATACAGCCGCAGGGCTTCCTTGATCGTCGGCGCGTCATTGGACGAGATAATGATCATGGGATGGTTCTTCTTCAGTTCCCGCAGCACCGGCCGGATGGCGTGAAAAGGCTTCATGTCCGCATAGTTGACTTTTGCCAGAATGTCCACGGACGCGTCTGAAAACTTTTTCATGTCCACGCCCTTGTCTTCGAGCGACTGGTAAAAGTTGCCTTCAAAGAGCTCCAGGAACTCTTCCCGGCCGCGCGTCAGCGGCTGGCCGATCGCATTGAGGCAATCGGTCACTGTTTTTTCATACACGTCGATCGAATCCACCAGAACGCCGTCAAAATCAAAAAGCAGCAGTTTCATATTCTTCCTTTTCGAAGGCGGGCAATGGCCGCCGGGAAGGGCGGCTTCAGGACGCCTCTTTCCGTGACGATGGCCGAAATCAGCCGCGCCGGCGTGACGTCAAATGCGGGGTTGTACACCTTCATGCCTTTTGGCGCGGCCGGCACACCGCGAAACGTCGTCACTTCGTCAGCTCGTCTTTCTTCAATGGGAATGTCCTCTCCCGTTTTGATCGAAAAATCAAACGTGGAAACCGGTGCGGCGATGTAAAAGGGAATTCGGTGCGCCCGGGCCAGAACGGCCAGCGGGTAAGTCCCGATTTTATTGGCCGTGTCTCCGTTGGCCGCGATGCGGTCCGCCCCGACGATGACTTTATCGATTTTTCCCTGACGCATCAGGGATCCCGCCATGTTGTCGCAAATCAGCGTGGCGGGAATTTTTTCCTTCTTCATTTCCCAGGCGGTAAGCCTTGCCCCCTGCAAAACCGGACGCGTTTCATCCACATAGGCGTGCAGTTTCTTTCCCTCGGCGTGCGCCGCGCGGATCACGCCCAGCGCCGTGCCGTAGCCGGCCGTCGCCAGCGCGCCGGCGTTGCAGTGCGTGAGAACATGATCCCCGTCGGAAAAAAGCGCTGCGCCGCGGCGACCCATCTCCCGGTTGATTTCAATGTCCTCGGCGCGAATGCGCTTCGCCTCCCGGACCAACTCGCGGGCCGGATTTCTCTTTCCCGCACGGATGACTTCGTCCAGATGCTTTTTCATCCGCTCCAGCGCCCAGAAGAGATTGCGGGCCGTGGGTCTGGAGGCTGCGAATTCATCGCAGAGCGCGTTGAATTTTATGATGAATTTTTCGATGGGTTCCGAAGAAAACGCAAGCGCTCCCAGCGCTGCGCCCATGGCGGCGGCCACGCCGATGGCCGGAGCGCCGCGCACCGTCAAATCCCGAACGGCGGCGATTACCTGGCGGTAGTCGGTGCAGACCACCTGCCGCTCCGCAAGAGGCAGAGCGTTCTGGTCGATCAGAATCACTGCATTGTTTTTCCAGAAAACCGTTTTGATCATGCCAGCATTTTCTTGAGCAGGTCATTCACCATCTGCGGATTGGCTTTTCCCTGGGTCGCCTTCATCACCTGGCCGACGAAGAAACCGAAAAGCTTTTCCTTGCCGCCCCGATAATCCGCGAGCTGACCGGGGTTGGCCTCGATGATCGCCGCAATGGTTTTCGCCAGCGCCCCTTCATCGGTAATCTGCACCAGGCCTTTTTCTTCAATGATCTTCTGCGGCGTCTTGCCGGTCGCGTACATGTCGGCAATCACTTCCTTGGCGATCTTGCCGCTGATGGTCCCTTCTTCAATGAGGCCGATCATGTCGGCCAGGGATTTTGCTGAGACGGGGCATAGCCGGATGCTTTTCTTCTCTTCATTGAGAAACTTCAGAACATCGCCCATGACCCAGTTGCTGGCGATTTTCGGCTTGCCGCACAATTTCACGACATCTTCATAATAACCGGCCAGCGCCTTGTCGGCGGTCAGGACGCCCGCGTCGTAGGCCGGAATTTGATATTCGTTGATAAACCGTTCACGCTTGGCCTGCGGCAGCTCCGGCATTTCGGCGCGGATTTCGGCCACCCAGGCTTCCTCCACGACCACCGGCACCAGGTCGGGGTCCGGGAAATAGCGGTAGTCGTGCGCTTCTTCCTTGCTGCGCATCGGGTTCGTCGCGCCCTGCGCGTCGTCCCACAGGCGGGTTTCCTGCACAATCTTCTCGCCGCTTTCCACCAGATACTGCTGGCGTCGGACTTCATACTCCAGTGCGCGCTGCACGTTGCGGAAAGAGTTCATGTTCTTGAGCTCCGTCCGCGTGCCGAACTCCTTCTGCCCGCGGGGCCTAATGGACACGTTGGCGTCGCAACGAAAGGAGCCCTCCTCCATGTTGCCGTCGCAGATATCCAGGTACACCAGGATTTCATGCAGGCGCCGAAGGTATTCCGCTGCCTCTTCCGGCGAGCGGATGTCCGGCTCGCCGACGATTTCAATGAGCGGCACACCGGTGCGGTTCAGATCCACGTAGCTCACCGGGTTATGGTCGTCATGGATCAGTTTGCCCGCGTCCTCCTCCATGTGAATCCGGGTAATGCCGATCTTTCTTGGCCCTTCGCCCGTTTCGATCATGATGTAGCCGTGCTCCGCCAGCGGATAGGCGAACTGTGAAATCTGATAGCCCTTGGGAAGATCAGGATAAAAATAATTTTTCCGCGCAAAGACGTTTTGCGGATTGATGG
>CAZVGQ010000126.1:0-4186 GCA_964626775.1 uncultured Smithella sp.
GGTCTCCTTCTTCAATCATGCGATGGTCCAAAACCGCTTTTTCCAGCCACTTTTTTAAATGAAGAAAGAGTTTTGAGTTCATTTTTGCCATAATGCTTTTTGAGTATAAAAAATCCCCTTTCACCAGCACTGGCTGGTGAAAGGGGGAATACGTCATTCACTAAATGGACTCTTTGCTTAATGGTGCGATGGAGTCGTATGCGTGGGTGTTGGATCTGTCTGACCCGTTGTCGCAACTACAGCCGCGACCGCCGCTGCCGCGACTGCCGCTGTTGTGGCAATCGTCCCGGCGCCAATGCCGGCTGCCGCCGCCGCGCCACCGGCCGCTCCCGCCGCACCGGCTCCTGCGGTACCTGCCGCAGCACCCGTTGTTCCCGCCGCGCCTGCGCCTGCCGCTCCCGTCGTGCCTGCTGTTCCCGCTGCGCCGGTTGTGCCGGCCGTGGTTGTCGCCGCGGTTCCCGCGCCTGCCGCCGCACCGGCCGCGCCGACGGTGATGCCGGTTGAAGTAATCACTGCCGTCTGACCCGCAACAATGCTGGAAGTCGCCACGATGGCGCCGGTAGCCGACAAAGCGGACACGGAAAGGGCGCCTGTTGTACAGGTCGCGGTCGTCGTCATGACGGTTCCGACCATGGCTACTTCCAGTCCGAACAATGTGCCGCGAACGCCGCAGACAGCCGTCGGTGAATGAACCTCAAACTTGTTGTTCCCGCCGATAAATTTGGTTACATTGGCAACCAGCTTTCCAATCGGCAGTGAAAAGATTCCCTTTCTGGATTTTCCCTCCATGCCGAATTCTCTGACCTGCATCTTCGTCTTTGGAGACAGCGTAATCGTGCTGTCGTCGGTAAACGACATCACCGCCGAAGCGCCGTCACCCGTAACGATAAAATCCTTTTCGTTGATGGCTGAATTGACCACTGGCCTGTAATCCTTGCCATCCCTTGTCAGGATGACATTGCCTACCACCGAGGTAAATTTGCCCACCGTGGCGGCATACAACGGATAAGGGATGACCATTTGCATAATTAATACGAACGCTATCATTATCTTCATGCGTTTTTTCATATCATCCTCCCTGAAAAAAAGGTTAATACAATAAAAAAAGGGTTTTCTTTTTCCTACTTTTTCTCCTTTTTGTCAATTTATTTCTTCATTTACTTGATTGGCAAAGCACTGATTCCTTTTTCGGCGTTTCCATTTGGGGAACTTCGTCTTGAAATCATCCGACATGTCTGTTATAGCTTTTAGAAAAAGGAGGTTCCTATATGCCTGAAATTATTAATATTCATGCCAGAGAAATCCTGGATTCCCGCGGAAATCCCACCGTCGAAGCCGAAGTTACAACCATAGCGGGAATCACCGCCAGAGCTGCCGTTCCTTCCGGTGCTTCCACCGGAGAGCATGAGATGCTGGAATTGCGCGACGGCAACAAGAAAAGATACCATGGAAAAGGCGTGGAGACTGCCGTCAAGAATGTTTTGCACAAGATCGCTCCGGAAATCATCGGCATGGACTGCCGCAATCAGCGCGACATCGATTTCGCCATGATCGAACTAGACGGCACCGACAACAAAGGCAAGCTCGGCGCCAACGCCATTTTGTCCGTCTCGATGGCAGCCGCCAAAGCCGCCGCGGAAATTTCCGGCCTGCCGCTGTACCGCTACCTGGGCGGCGTCAACGCCCATGTATTGCCGATTCCGCAGTCCAACATTCTCAACGGCGGGCAGCATGCCGACAACAACGTGGACATTCAGGAATTCATGATCCTGCCGGTCGGCGCGCCCAACTTCAAGGAAGGCATTCGCATGAATGCCGAAGTCTTTCACGCTCTGAAAGCCGTACTGAAAGGCAAAGGCCTGAACACGTCGGTCGGCGACGAAGGAGGCTTCGCGCCAAACCTGAAATCAAACGAAGAAGCCCTGTCCTGCATCATGACGGCCATTGAAAAAGCGGGCTACAAGGCGGGAAAAGACATTTACATCGCCCTGGACTGCGCGGCTAGTTCCTTCTACGAAAAGGGGAAATACATTCTGGCGGCGGAAGCCAAGCCCCGGAAGTCTTCCGAGGAACTGGTGAAATTCTACGCCGATCTGGTCGCCAAATACCCGATCTTGTCCATCGAAGACGGTCTGGCGGAAGACGACTGGGAAGGCTGGAAGCTGATGACGGATGAACTGGGCGGCAAAATCCAGATCGTCGGGGACGACCTCTTTGTCACGAACGTCCGGCGCCTCAACAAAGGCATCGAGCTGGGCATTGCCAACTCCATTCTTATCAAACTAAACCAGATCGGCACACTGACGGAAACGCTGGAAACCATGAGCCGCGCCAGGGAATGCGGCTACACCTGCGTGGTCTCGCACCGCTCCGGCGAAACGGAAGACACGTTTATGGCGGACATCGCCGTCGCCGCCAATTGCGGCCAGATCAAGAGCGGCTCGCTGTCCCGCACGGACCGGCTGGCCAAGTACAACCAACTGATGCGCATCGAAGAAGAACTGGGCGACGCGGCATGCTACCTCGGCAGGGACGCCTTTTACAACCTGAAAAAAGCGGTTAACACAAAAAAGAAATAACTTGGGGATTAAACAAAAGGCCATATTCCCGCGATGGGAATATGGCCTTTTAGCGTCGGTTCACAGGAATTTGAACAGGCGTCGCCTCAGTACTTCCAGTTGCGCCCGGTTGTCCGCAAGGCTGTAAAGAGTTTCCCTTTTGCCGCCTTTTTCTTCCCGCGCCTGGGAAACAATCATTTCCGCACTTTCCAGAAACAGCATGGCATTCTGATAGTTGGCCTGCGACAGGGCTTCGGCGCGCAGAACTTCCCCCTTGCGGAACATCCGGTCTCCCAGCGAACGGATCTTGGCCAGCCATTCTTTCTTTGAAAGCGGCTTTTTCTTGAGATACACCAGGCTGCGAATGACGATCCAGTAGGATTCGAGATAATTGTGAATCAGGCCGGTAAAGGGTTTGAGCCTGACCCCTCCCCTGCTTTTGATTTCCACCCAGGCTTCGCCGTCGCGCCTCGAGGTCAGAATCATGGATCGCGAATGCAGGTAGGTCAAAACCTCCTGTACGTCTTCGGCGTCCTCCCGGTTCTCGTCAAAAATAAATTCATTCCACAAAAGCCACTTCAGAAACCGGTAGTCTCCCATGACCTTGGCCAGCGACATGGAGTCTTCGGGGTTTTTCACCATGGAGGTCGCCATAAAGCACAGGGGAATGAAAAAATGAAGAATGTTGTTTTTATAATACTCCAGATTCAGTCTTTTCGCGTCGGTGAGGGAATAGACCACTTCCTGCATTTCCTCTTCCTCTTCATCGGCTTCTATCTTGGAGATGATGTCCGTCGCGTCAAAAATATTCAAGGCGTCCGTAATCGCCCGGTCCCGGTGTGCAAAGGTATCGGCAAATTTCACCTGGCGGGTGGAGAGATATTCGTAAAATTCGTTTAAGATGCCCCGCAACTCCTCATGAGATATGCCGCGCCGGTCATGGCTCAACAGGCCGGAGGCCACCAGCGCGAACGGCGTGACCACGGAAACTTTATTGATCTCCAGCACCACCTCGTAGCCGATTTTCCGGTAGAGGCTTTGGCGCTCTTCCACGGTCATCTCGTCCATGGACTTTTCCTGAGCGGCCAGATAGTCCTTCAAAATGATCGGTTCGCCGATGTTGACATACACGCGGCCGTACCGCTTGCGCAGGATTTTCGTGGACTTGATGATTTCAACGGTATTTTCCTGGACCTTCGGCGCGCCGGAGAGCTCCTGCAGATAGGACCTTTCCTCGATCACGCGGTCGTAGCCGATGTACACTGGCACCGCGGCCAGATTCTCGCAATACTTGTCCTGATAGGCCTGTATAATCATGGACAGAAGCCCGTATTTGGGGATCACCATTTTTCCGGTCCGGCTTCGGCCGCCTTCAATGAAGAACTCAAGCGGAAGGCCTTCCTTGAGCAGTGTGGCCATATATTTGGAAAAGACCTCTCCATACACCTCGTTGCCGCGAAAGCTCCTCCGCAGAAAAAACGCTCCGGACCGCCGGAAAATGTACCCCAGCGGAAAAAAAGAAAGATTGTTCCCCGCCGCAATAAACGGCAGCTGAATGTTATTTTTGTAAAAGACATACGACAGCAGAAGATAATCGATGTGGCTGCGATGGCAGGAGATGATGACAA
>CAZVGQ010000127.1:0-4176 GCA_964626775.1 uncultured Smithella sp.
GGCAGGTCATCACACCGTTGCGGCATGGTTCCGGATAGGCCCAGAGAAGGAGACCCTCATGATAGTCAGGATGATGGAGGTGCACATAGACCATATCCTCCATAAAGTGAAGGCGATTCCACAGATTAATAAGCTTGCTCTTTCGGATGGTCTTTTTAGGATCAGGGTTCCGGATCAGATCTTCATGATGGAAACACAGTGGAAGCGAAGTAAGGACATGCTCGGAGGGGTTCTTGTCCTGCACGACTGGTTCTTGACCGTTTTGGTGCATCCTGACACTCTCCTTATTATGAATTCGATCTTTTAGATTTTCCTGATAAAATTTGCTATTTCGAAAGCAACTTCTTCCGTTTTCTCAAAGTGTATGGCATGGCCGCTTTCTTCCATGACCAATCGGTTGCGGTTTTCGCCCTGAAAAAGATGGCCGATGAATTCCAAAACCTTATGATTGTCCACGATGCGATCCTGCTGGCCCATCATCACGAGCGTTGGAAGATGGATTTGAGGAATGGCACCCCATGAAAGTTTCTGAATTTCATCCATGATGCTCACTGATTTTAAGGTGACCATCGTGGTTTTCAGAGGGTCTTGTTCTATGAAATCAAGCCATTCATTCGCCAGCGTAAAATCAGTCGCCTCCATGGGGATGGGAATGCAGGCATGATTGCGCTCGGGTTTCAGTTTGAATTCGGCAATCATCTCCAGTACGATTTTCTCGGTAATACTTAAAACAGAGCGGAATCGCTCATTCCAGAAAAAGCCCGGACTCAGCAGGATCAGACTGGAAACGGCATCGCCCGCTCTGACCCCGGCAAAAGCTGCATATTGTGCTCCCTGTCCCCAACCGGCCAGATGGACCTGCTTGAACGACTTTTTCAAGAAATCGATGTGTTGGATGACATCTTCAGTAACGGTCTGCACGGAACCCAAGTCGCCCCGCTGCTCGTTCAATCCGTAGCCGCGTCGATCGGCGGCAATGACGGTCATATTTGGTGACAGAGATCTTAGTCGACTTACCAGCGGGGCCAACCAGCCTGAATGACCCATGTCTCCGTGTAAAATCAGCACTACATTTTCACCTTCGGAATGGCCCCAGCGTCGATAATGAATCTTATACTGATCGGGCATTTCGAGAAAACAGATGTCCGGCGCACCGTCGTCCGGTGTATGAGGCATACGGCACTGCATGCCGAATCCGATATCCCAGTTTTCAGCCGGGACGACCTTCAGTCCCTGGACGGTTTTCAGATAGTAGGTGGACCGCAAATCCAGCAACCCGTTTCGTCCAAACTTCAGCGTTGGTTCCACCGGCTCCCGCTTCACCAGGTAGTCGCCGAAAGCTCCTTCATGGGCTGTCAGGTTCTCTCCGGCGGCAGAGGATGCCACAAAGGCTGCCCGGGTCAGCAAAGAAGTTTCGCCAACATGACAACCGACAATCATAGGCCATCCCAGTTTTTTGATTGCATCGATTATTCGCAGTGCCCGGATAAGACCGCCCACTTTCGATATCTTGATATTGGCGATGAATTGACCAGGTGCAGTTTTAAACCTACCCAAATCATTCAGGGTGCATAAACTCTCATCCAAAATAACAGGAAGGCCCGTGGCCATGCTGAACTTGCTGATATCTTCGACCTGTCCTGCTTCCACAGGTTCTTCCATGGCGAAGATCCGTTCGATTCCCAGTGCCTGGGTATAGGCAACGGCTTCGTCACAACGATCCTTCCATAAATTATTGGCGTCGAGACGAACACGTGGAAACGGAATCTGATGCTGCCTGGATAATGCTTCAAGCAGATCTATTTTCTCCAGGTCACGTTCCAGATTGCCGCTTAACTTGATTTTGAAATCCCGAAGTCCGCGAATCAGATATTGATCGGCCAGAGCGATATATTTCCAGCCTTTGTCATCTCCCATAACGGCGGTGTAACGACCGAAACCCCTGAAGTCATCCAATCGCAACAGTTTTTCAACAGAGCAGTTATTTTCCCGGGCAAGAAGGTCAAGCATCGCCATTTCAACGGCGCACCATGCCGATGGGTAACGATCGATGTTTTGTTCATGACCATAGGCCCACTGCCGTACATCATCCAACGTTGCAAAATTTGTCTGACCGTCGGAAAAATTTTCCTTGATCCATTGGAGGCTGGACTCCAGATTGTCGCCGGCCACGTAGACCCTCGGGCAACCCTCGCCATATCCTCTGTTGTGCCGCCTTTTTGCCTGGACCCAAATGCTTTCTCCTTCGTTCCGGGTGGCTGCGTTATGACGGACAGTTGATTTCAAGGCCAGTCTCAGCGGCACTGCTTCGATCTGTAAAGTTTCTTCAGTCACGCCTCTTTACCTGCAATTTTTTGATCAGATTATTTTTGACGGGCCAGACTATAAGAAAAACGACTTCGCCTGTCAACAAGGAAATCATCAATCTGGCTTTTACCGCATTTTTTTGCTAACCTGTTGTTAACTTCGATCCATATATCGGCAATTTTAAATGACGCGATGAATGACAAGCATCGATGTAAACTGTTTATACATAATTTCGCTGCAAGATGTTTCTTTGTAAGTTGAAGGATTCCAAGGACGCGGAAAGCGCCGGAGGTTGACAGTGCCGGCAAAGAATGTTAAACCGCCGCATTCTTCGGGGACATCAAATCCGGTTGCCCCTGTAGCTCAGCAGGATAGAGCGACAGATTCCTAATCTGTGGGCCGCGTGTTCGACTCACGCCAGGGGCACCAATATAAAATCAAGCACTGAAATAATTCTTATCTTTTCAAATCTATACGTAATGTCACTGTCAAGGTAGTGTTCTTTTTCTCCAATACGATCATGCATTCCACTTGATCCTGCAATCAAGATTCTTCAGGAAAGGAACATTTCTTTTGACTTCATGGGCGTTTGTATTTAAATTAAATAGTATCAACGGGGCATTCCCCGGGATCGTTTTTTTAACAAATCTCTACGGAGGAACAGATTGATGAAAGCACACACGAGAGGATCCTTTGGCTCCCTGCTCGCCTGTTTTCTGGTGGCGGGGCTTCTTTTTGCGGCGAACTCATCGGCGGCGCTGGTCGTGGTGACCTACCGCGACGGCAGCACGCAGTCATTCACCCTGAATCAGAACGTGGCCGCGGTTGCCAAGATCGAAATCGGCGAGGGAGGCGCCGGGGCTGTCGTGCTGGCCCCGGGCAGCACCGTCTCCCTACAGTCGGTGAATTACCCGACTCATTATTTGAGGCATCGGGGCTTTATGGGCTACCTGACCCCGGTGACCTCGCCGCTGGATCGCAGTGATGCCACCTTCCGAATCGTTCCGGGCCTGGCCGGCGGGGATTCTGTTTCTCTCGAATCCGTCAATTACCCGGGATACTTCCTGCGCCACCAAGGGTATCAGATCAAGTTGCACCAGGCCAGCGGGGATTCGCTATACCGGTCCGATTCCAGTTTTCGGGTCAGACCGGGACTCGCGGACCGGACCAAGGTCTCTTTGGAGTCGGTCAATTATCCGGGATATTATCTGAGGCACCGCGGTTTTCAATTCTACATCGAGCAGGGCAGCGGGGAACTTTACAACTCGGATTGCACCTTCTCGGTTGTGGAGCCCCTGGCCCGCTAGGTCGGGCCCCCGGGTCCCCTCGTTGCCGCGCACCGGTTCCTCCGGGAATGGAGAAATACCGGCTCTAAAAGATCTTCCCGTGTTTGCCCTGATCTTGAACGTTCCTTGAAAGATCATGCAAATCGGGAACAGCGTGCCGAAGGCGCATTTCATGTTCCCGGCAGGAGAATCTCACGCCGCATGAGTCGGAAAGCCTCTCTCCTCATCACTGCCTAAAACGGAATCCTCACGCCGGCATTGATGCCCTGGGCCCAGAAATCCTTCTGGCCGAACTGGACGTCATAGTTGAGGAAGAACACGGCGTAATCCTTCCACTGCATGGAAATCCCAGCGCCGCCTGCGATGTAATTGCTTTCCAGGCCGGGCACGGAGATGGAAAAAACCGATCCCGTCTGGGCCAGTGAGGCCAGGGCCGTTTGATCGGTGTCGGCGAATTCGTGGCGCCATGCCGCCCAGAAGCGGGGCAGCAGTTTGATGCCGTCTTCTTCCCACCGCCAGGAAACGTGTCCCCCGGCGCTGCCCAGAATCGACTTCACGGTGTTTTGATCCACATGCAGGTTGA
>CAZVGQ010000128.1:0-4124 GCA_964626775.1 uncultured Smithella sp.
CCGGCTTCGAGGTATAATACGGATCATAAATGCGGGGCAGGTTTTCCCGGGAAATTCCTTCTCCGGTGTCGGAAACTTCAATTTCCACGGATGCTTCCCGCCGGCTGAGCAGGATCGACAGCCTGCCGCCGCTTGGCATTGCCGCCAGGGCATTCAGAAAAATATTGAGCAGCACCTGCCTGACCTTGTCCGGATCAACCTCGGCCCGGGAAAGCGCCTTCCCCGCCCGGATTTCCACCGCCACGGCGTTTTGCTCCGCTTCGGCCCTCACCAAACGAACCGTCTGCCGCACCAGATCCTCCAGGTCCGCCGCCTCCCTCTTCAAAACCAGCGGACGGGCAAATTCAATGAGCTGGCTGATGACGCGGTTGAGCCTTTCGGTCTCCGCGATCATGATGTCGGCCGTTTCTTCGTCTTCCCGATTCCCGGCCAGCCTTTTCTTGAAATAAACGGCAAATCCCTTGATGGAACTCAGCGGATTGCGGATTTCGTGCGCTACGCCTGCGGCCAGCGACGCGATGGCATTCAGGTGGCGGCTGCGGGCAACTTCTTTTTCCATCTGCCGGACGCCCGTCACGTTGCGGGCCAGCAGGATTCTTCCTTCGTTCGCTTCATCGTCGGCAAAAGCCGCCGCGACAACCTCCCAGGTCTGTTCTCCGTTTTCGGAAGCCAGTTGAAGGTCCTCTTCCACCGGGCCGGGACGTCCGTGAACGTCTTCCAGCAGCCGCATAAGCGGCCCGGGCAGAACGCGGAAAGCTTCCTTTCCCACTGCTTCCGCGGGGGCGTCGGCCAGCAGGCCGTTTGCCTGTTCATTGCAGGCGGCAATTTTCCCTTCCCGGTCCACCGCCAGAAGCGCGATGGGCATGTTTCTAACGAGGGCTTCGGAAAAGACGGTTACCCGCGAGAGAGACATGCGCGCCAGACGATACGCCTGAACCAGAAAAAGAGAAACGATGGCCAGAGAGCCGACCAGGACAAGAACGAGTGCCGTCACTGCCGTTCGAAACGCGTCTTCACGGGAAGCCTTTTCGATTTTGGCCATATTGAATCCGACATAGACAATCCGGTCTCTTTTGCCGGATTCGCCCGTCATTAAAGAAAGCCCCCGGTAAACCTCAAACGTACCGGCGCCTTCGGGATTGGCCGTCTGCCGCCAGTAAATTTTCCGGCTTTGCGCAATCTTTTTCACATCCAGATCCAGTCCGTAGGGCAGGCCCAGCATGGACGGATCGCTGTCCGCGAGAATATGGCCTTCGCTGTCCGTGACCATCAGGTAATCCACATCCGGCTGCTGGGCGGTTTCCATCAGCAGTTTCTGAAGATAGAAATCTTCTTCCATCTGCTCCGGAAGAAGGCGCAGCCCCGATTCAAAGGAATGAATCAGCGTTGTTCCCTTGTCGATCAGCAGCATTCGGGCCTGATTCTGGGCATGCTGAAACTGCATCAGCAGCATCATCCCCAAAATGACGGCTAAAACCGCAACGGCACTGATGACCACCCAGACGGAAATATCAAAGCGGACTTTTCTCTTTTTTTTCTCAGGCATGTGCTTTCCTCCCGCAACAACCTGGATACAATGGACCCACCTGGATACCTAAATTGGGTACGCATTATCCGTCCAATGCGGGCAAAAGGCAAATTAAATTCTGCTAATTTTAAATATGACCAATGATTACAAGCAATTGGCGAAGTTGGCCCATGTCTTGCTCTATAAATCGGCAACTGATCAGAAATAAATGAAAAAGGAGATGCACCATGAAGAAAATCACATTAACTCTAACAGCCGTTTTGGTGGGCTTGCTTTTGACGACTTCGGCCTTTGCCTGGGGACCCGGCCCGGGAAAAGGCAGAGGATACGGACCCTGCGGGAATGCAGGCCTGGAAAGATTAAACCTGACCGATGACCAGAAAGCAAAAATCGAAGCCCTGCAGGACGCAAACTACAAAGCCACAAGACCCGTTCGGGAAAAGATTTTTGACAAATCCGTGGAATTGCGAAGACTGTGGCTGCAGGCCAATCCGGACAAGGGAAAAATCACCGCGGCTCAAAAGGAGCTCCGGACATTGAGAAACGAAATGGAGGACAAGTCAACCGCTTTAAGATTTGAAATAAACAAGGTTTTGACGCCTGAACAAAAGGATAAACTGGCCAACTCGCGATGGGGCGGAAAAACAGGCTTTGGCCCCCGCGGCGGAATGAGAGGCGACTGCGGATTCGGCGCCGGCCAGGGTCCCGGACCCGGTTTAGGAATGGGTATGTATCAATAGCCAATTTGCCCATCCCTCCTTTCGAAAGGGGAGCTTCGGCTCCCCTTTCTTTAATCAAACACCTCACGGCAAGCCGCCGGGAATCAATGCTCGTCCCGCCAAAGCGGGATTGAAAAAAGTTTTGACAAACTCCAAGTTTTGCATTAACAGGCACATCCAGTTTTTTTATGCAGAGGAATATCATGTTCAGCGATACGACGACAATCATTCCGGCCGGCGCTCTTTTGACCCTGCTTTCGGGCCTCGCCCTGTTGCGCCTGTTGGTCAAGGCCGCCCGCCCGTCGTTTTTAGGTCGTCGCTGAACGTAAAGCATAACGAATTGCCTAAAAAGGCCGCGGGCGGAACCCGCGGCCTTTTTTAATTGCAGCGAATGGTTTTTTATTTTTGTGAGCGAAAGGAGCACAGAATGAAGAAAGATAAAAATCACGTCTATATTTTTGACACATCTCTTCGGGACGGGGAACAGTCGCCGGGCAACAGCATGAACACGGAGGAAAAACTCCTTCTGGCCCGGCAGCTCGAAAAACTCGGCGTCGATATCATCGAGGCGGGGTTTCCCATCGCCTCGGAGGGGGATTTTGACGCCGTCCGGCAGATCGCCCGGGAGATCCGGAAATCGCAGGTGGCCGGACTGGCGCGCGCCAACAAACAGGACATCGACCGCGCCTGGCAGGCCATTCGGCAGGCGGCGCATCCCCGGATTCACACGTTTATTTCATCGTCGGACATCCATCTGAAATACCAGCTCAAGAAAAGCCGCGCGCAGGTGCTCAAGGAAGCGGTGGCGGCCGTGAAGCTCGCAAAATCCTACACCCCCAACGTGGAATTTTCACCCATGGACGCCACCCGCTCGGACCGGGACTATCTGGCTCAGATGGTTTCCGCCGTGATTGACGCAGGCGCCGTCACCGTCAATATTCCCGACACGGTCGGCTACACCGTTCCCGAGGAGTTCGAAAGCCTCATCGCCTTTCTGTTCAAACGCGTGAAAAACATGGGCGATACCATCATCTCCGTCCACTGCCACAACGATCTGGGGCTGGCGGTGGCCAACTCGCTTGCCGCCATCCGCGCGGGCGCAAGGCAGGTGGAGTGCACGATCAACGGCATCGGAGAGAGGGCCGGAAACACGGCGATGGAAGAAATCGTCATGGCCCTGGCCACGCGCAGGGATATGTTTGGCCTGTACACCCAAATCAAAACAGACCAGATTTACAAAACCTCGCGCCTGCTGACGCAGATTACCGGCATTCCCGTGCAGCCGAACAAGGCCATCGTCGGCGCCAACGCGTTCGCGCACGAATCCGGCATCCATCAGGACGGCCTGATCAAGGAGAAAATCACCTACGAGATCATGACCCCCCAGTCCGTCGGAATCAGCGATTCCCATATCGTTCTGGGCAAGCATTCCGGACGCGCGGCCATTGCGCAGCATCTGAAAAAGATGGGCTATATCCTCCATGAGGATCAGATCAACCGCGTCGCGGCAAAGGTCAAAGATCTGGCGGACGTGAAGAAAGACATCTACGATGAGGACATGGAGGCGATTCTCTATGAAGAAATCTACCGGGGCGAGGAAAAGTACAACCTGATCTATCTCAACGTGGTGAGCGGCAATGTGGCCATTCCCACGGCGACCATGGAAATGCAGGTAGGCAAAGAGGTGCTCCGCGACGCGGGGTTCGGCAACGGTCCGGTGGACGCGACGTTCGCGGCCATCCGCAACATCACGAAGACCAACTATCCGCTCATGAAGTACGCAGTCAATGCCATTACCGGCGGGTCGGACGCGCAGGGCGAGACGATGGTGCAGCTCAAGTACAACGGGCATTCCGTCATCGGGCGCGGCGCGCACC
>CAZVGQ010000129.1:0-4114 GCA_964626775.1 uncultured Smithella sp.
CCCTGAATGACGACGATGAAGCTCTGCACGTCGCCCGACTCCACGCCGATTTCGATCAGGTTTTTCACCTGCTCGGGCGTCATGGAAAAAGAGCAGTCGATCGGATTGCCGACATTGGCGAATTCCGGCAGAGCGTTTTTCAGCCGCTGTTGAAAATACGGCTCCAGTTCGGCCAGGCGCATGCCGGACAGGTACAGCATGTCGGTGGCCGCGACGCCCAGCGATCCCGTATAGGTGATGACCATCACGCCGTTGCCCTTCGGGATGGGCTGTTTGGAAAAGGCCCGCGTCAGCGCGAAGAGATGCTCGTTGTCCCGCGCCCGGATCACGCCGCTTTGTTTAAAGGCGGCGCTGTTGACTTCGTCGTTGCCCGCGAGCGACGCGGTGTGCGACGACACGGCTTTTTTGCCGGCTTCCGTCCGTCCCGATTTCAGCACGATGACGGGCTTGCGGAGCGCCGCCCTTGAGGCGACATCGACAAAGCGCTTGCCGCTGCGGATGTCTTCCATGTACATGACGATGGCGGAAATGTGATCGTCGTCGCTTAGGTATTCCAGAATGTCCGTCTCGTTGATGTCCATCTTGTTGCCGATGGTCGCCACGATCCCGAAGTCCAGTACGTTGCTCAGTCCCGTGAGGATGCCTGCCGCGTAAACGCCGGCCTGCGCGACCATGCCCACGTTGCCCTTCTTCAAATCCCCGAGCAGGCCGATGGACTGCACCATGTTGTGGTGGGTGTTGATCACGCCGGAGCAGTTGGGCCCCAGCACGCGGCAGCCGTGCTTTCGAATGATGGCTTCGATGCGCGCCTGGGCTTCCTTTCCTTCCTTGCCGCTTTCCGCGAATCCCGCCGCCTCCACGACGACGAACCGGACGCCTTTTGCGCAGCAGTCCGCGATGGCCGCCTCGACCGCCTTGGCGGGAACAATCACGATGGCCAGGTCCACCGGATCCGGCACGTCTTGAATCGACTTGTAGGCGCGAACGCCCATCACGGTTTCCTTGCCGGGGTTGATCGGATAGAGCTTTCCCGGATACTGGTGACTGATCAGATTGCAAAACACGTTGTAGCCCAGTTTTCCCTTGACGTCCGAAGCGCCGATCACGGCGATGCTTTTGGGATAGAAGAAATCGTGCAGGTTCTGCGCGCCGGTGACGGTGGTTTCCGTGGGCGCCGGTTCGCGGACGAACATTCGGGCGTCCACGGCGATGTAGCCTTCGGAATAGAGAAACAGCGGATTCAGGTCCAGTTCGTGAATTTCCGGGTTTTCATCAACCAGCCGGGAGATTTTCAGCAAGAGCTGCTGCAGCGACTTCAGATCGACCGGCCGTCCCCGGTATCCCTTCAGGATGTCCGAGCCGCGGATTTCTTCGATCATCTCCGCCGCGTCCTTTTCGGTGATCGGCAGAATCCGGAACGATACGTCGCGCAGCACTTCGACGAACACGCCGCCCAGGCCGAACATGATGAGCGGGCCGAAGCTGGGATCGCGCGTTACGCCGATGATGGCCTCGATGCCGGGGGCGGCCATGCGCTGGATGGTGATGCCTTCGATGTGCTGGTATTTGAAAGTCTCCACCATGGAGCGGTAGGCCTTGCGAACATCTTCGGCGGAGAGAAGATTCAGCCGGACGCCGCCCGCGTCCGATTTGTGCACGATGTCCGGCGAAACAATTTTCATGGCGACGGGGAAGCCGATTCTTTCGCAAAGCGCCAGCGCTTCGTCTTCGGAGCGAGCCACCAGGTAGCCCGTGGTCGCGATGCCCGCGCCTTCGAGAATTTCCTTGCTCTCATGCTCCATGAGATAGCTGCGGTTGTCCCGCACTGCCTGATGGATAATTTCCGCCAGTTCGTCGTTGAGCAGTTTGCCGCCCTGGTTGGCCGTCGCCTTTTGCCGCTGTGATGTCGAAGATCCCCTTGTCATACGCCCTCCTTGAGCCGTGATGGTTTCCGGTCGCGATTTTTGCCGTTTCCTGTGATGGGGGTGTAGCACAGGAAAAAAAAGGATTCTATCGGCAGGGCGCTGAATGTTCTGTCGGAACGATGCAGGGAGTACTGACGGCTTTTGTCCGACAAATCGTCGGACAACGGATGAACCGGATCACATTGGAGAGGGTTGAAATGATTCCGAAAAGGGCATGATTCCTCGTTTTTCTCTTAGTTGATCAGCTTGTTGTGGACGGCGTAAAGGGTCAGTTCGGCGTTCTTTTTCAAACCCATTTTTTCCATAACGCGGGTGCGGTAGGTGCTGATCGTCTTCACACTCAGGCAGAGTTCGGAGGCGATATCTGAAACGGACTTGCCTTCCGCCAGCATCAGCATCACCTGGTGTTCGCGGTCGGAGAGCCGCTCATGGGGCAGCTTCCCGGTGTTTACTTCCAGTTCGTCGGCCAGTTTTTCAGCGAGCGACGCCGTCACGTATTTCCCGCCGCCGGCCACCTTGCGGATGGCGCCGATCAGTTCCTGGGGAGCGCTGGCCTTGGTGAGATAGCCCGACGCGCCCGCGCGCAGCGCCCGCACCGCGTACTGTTCCTCGGGGTGCATGCTCAGAATCAGAACGGCCAGTTTGGGTCGCTGGGCCTTGATATCCGTTAGAACTTCCAGGCCGCTTCGTCCCGGCATGGAGATGTCCAGCAGAACCACGTCATATTCATATTTCAGAACCTTATCCAGCGTTTCCGCGCCGTTTTGCGCTTCGTCCTTGACCAGAATGTCCTTCACTTCCGCGAGAATCTGAACCACACCCTGCCGCACCACGGCGTGATCATCGGCGACCAGTATGCGTATCATGTTTGCAGTTCTCCTTTACTGAAGCGGAATCAGCACCCGCACGGTGGTTCCGGACGGCTTGATGTTTTGGACCTGGACGGTGCCGCACCAGAGATGCGCACGCTCGCGCATTCCGATCATGCCGAAGGACCGGGGGGAGTCCATCTGCCACTGCGTGATGCCGATCCCGTTGTCCGTCACGTCCAGGCAAAGCTCCTTTTCCGTTTCCGTCAGCGTCACCTTGCAGAGCGTCGCTTTGGCGTGCCTCGCGATGTTGGTGAGCGTTTCCTGAAAAATCCGGAAGACGGCGGTGGCCAGCTGCTTGTCAAAGGCGCCTTTGACGCACTGGATTTTGGCCTGGCAGCGAATGCCGGAGCGCTTCTGAAAATCCGCGGCCTGCCATTCGATGGCCGCCGGCAGCCCCAGATCGTCGAGCAGGCTGGGGCGCAGCTCCGTCGTGATGTTGTGCACGCTTTCAATCGTGGCGTCCACCAGGCCGGACATGCTTTGCGCCTTTTCCCGAATGGCTTTCGATCCGGAAGGCACACGGTTCAACAGCCAGGACAGGTCCATCTGCAGCGCGGTGAGCGACTGGCCCAGTTCGTCGTGAATCTTGCGGGCGACGCGCGCGCATTCCTCCTCGCGCACCGACTGAAGGTGAATGGAAAGGTTGCGCAGCTCCTCGCGGGAGCGCTCCAGCTCCTCCTGCGCCTTTTTCTCCTGCGTGATGTCCTCGTAGGTCACCACCACGCGCTTCTCGCGCAGCTTTTCCCCGATGCGGGAGGCCTTCATTCGGCAGAGCATTTCCCGCCCGTCCTTGTGCCGGCAGGGAAACTCCGTTTCATAGGTTCTCTGATGCTCCAGCTTCCGGTAAAAAATCTCGCCGATCTTGTCCGCTTCTTCCTCGTTGCGGTAGATCAATCGGATGCTCTTGCCGATCAGTTCCTCCCGGTGCCAGCCGAAGATCATCTTGACGGCGTGATTGGCGAAATTGATGCGCCGCTCGTGCAGGCCCACCACGGCCTGGGGAATCGCGTCGAGAATGGACGATTCCAGCGCTTCGAGCTCCTCCAGGCGCCGGCCGGCCTCCTTGCGCTCGGTGATGTCCATGGAATTGCCCAGAATGGCCCGCCGCCCCTTGAAGGTGATGGAAATGGCGGTTTCCATGATCCACTTGATTCGCCCGTCCTTTGTGACAATCCGAAATTCATAGGGGGAGAAGCGCTGCCCCTTCAGCATCATGATCGCGTTTTTGGCCGTTCTGCGACGGTCTTCCGGTAGAATGAGCGAAGGGGGGCTCATCTTTAAAAGCTTTTTTTCGGGATAGCCCGTGTAATCCAGGAA
>CAZVGQ010000130.1:0-4113 GCA_964626775.1 uncultured Smithella sp.
GCTTTTTCGCCTTCAAGGCGCACCCGCACCGTTCTTTCCTTGTCGCGATTCAGATACCCCTGGCAAATGCGGACGCACTGGCCCTGTTTCCATTGATTTCCGTTCACCAGAAACTTTCGTTCAATTTCAAGAGGCATGATATTCTCCCGATCAGGCGGCCATTTTCATCGCCGTAGTCAGCGCCTGTCTGCTGATCCGCGTGCTTTCACCAAACCACAGGCTGCTGAGCGTGTTGTCCTGCGTTCGGCCCCGAAAATAGTTCAGGTACTCGGTCACGGCGTTGTAAGCGCCCCAGTAAGTCCGCCCTGCCTCCTTGCTGCCCCTGCCGTTCTCAAACAGGTAGATGATGTTCGGAATCAGTTCCTTGCCACCTTTGTCCTCCGGCAGAGAGAAAACAACCCTTACATAGCGCTCCAATCCGGCGGCGTCGATTCCGCGTTTTTGCAGACGGCGGTACTGCGTAACCGTGGCGGAAAATTCCCGGCCGGCGACATTCATGATCTCCCGGATCAGTTCCAGGTTGTAGTGCAGGCCGCTCGTGTGACGGACGCGCAATAGCTGGCTGGCCTTGGAATAATGGGCCAGGGTGAGCGTGTTGTTGCAGACCACGCGGATCGGCGTGAACCCGACGCGGACGGCAATGGAGCCGTCATGCGCATTGGATAGCAGGATATAGTGAGCTACAGGGTCCTCTTTCCCGACATCCATGTTGCCGTTGCGAATCTTCGCCAGCGCCCAGACCTGCCTTCCCCCGTTGAGGCTGCCGGCGGTTTCCAGAGTGGCCGAGTCGAAGTCCAGAAAGGGCTGAAACCACTTCAGGGCCTCTTCGTTTTGCAAAGGAACGTAATCCGGCCCTACCAGACCCAGAAAAGCATTGTCCGAAGTCCGGCAGACCGCGTAATGATCCAGGATTCCGGATTTTGCGCCGCCGTCCGGCTTTTCCGTATAAAGAGGCCTCAACTCCACCTGCCAGTCCAGTTTTGCCGCGACAATCGCTTCCCGGACGCTGATCTGTTTGTCGGCGGGGATGGGCGTACCCAGACCGTGCCAGGGTTCTTTCCCGACGTAAAACATGCTTTCCACCATGTGTGCCATGATTGCCTCCTTTCCGGGCTCTTCGCCTACCGAGCCCTTATGATGTTTTCAGCCTTTCTTTTATGAACTTCCTCGTCCAATCAATCAGAGGTTCCCCGTATATTGTCGCAGTAAACCTTCTAATCTGATCGTCTAAATAACTCCGGCTTTTGGACACAACGGCTTCCCATTCGTCCTTTCTGTTTGCAAAATTCAGTTCCAGAAAAGCCAGAATGACCGCTGTAGCCAATACTTCCAGGCGATCCGCTCCGCTTTTCACCTGCATGTCATCCGCGATAAAATGCAATTTTGAGTCGGAAATTTGTAAAATATCGCAAATCCTTCTATTAATATTGAATCCACCCGCAAGCCTCTGCTGCGAAAGGATGTCCAGAAGTGGATCACGTTTGTCCCTTTGAGACAGCACATTCCGGATTCCCTTCGCAGCTTTTCTGAAGGGCATGTAAAGATTACGGCTCGAACCCGGGTGACGCTGAAGATATGATACTGCATCAGGCACCTGTTCACTTACTTGGTTTTCCGAATCCGTTGCGAAGGAGTATTGCACGACACTTCTTCTCATAAAAAGCGGCTGACTGCCCCTGCCGTGCCACCCATGGGTTACACTGGTTGGAACAATCCGCAAAACCGTGTCCGAAGATTTGCTTTCCGTATCGGCATTTTTTTCGATGCCGACGAAACTTGTTGACCTGCTGATGACGCCGTATTGACGGGAAATATCCGCAACCCTTCTTTGTCTTTTTTTATCAACGCGCAGTCTTTGTTGGGTTCCTTCGAGCAGTCCGTTGCCTTCCTCAAGATCACGGATTTTTTCCCGCGCCCATAGTTTTGACAGGGGCATCGTTTCACCATTTAGTTTTTCCAGATCAATGTCCCACTTTCTCAATATTGTGCCGTCACGTTGACATTGCACAAGGGTGACGCTTTTACCTTGGAAATCCCCTTTTATTTTCGCGAATATACTGGTGGTCTGAAGCCGGAAGGCAAGGGGATCAGCGGGCGCCTGGTCAATGTTCCTGTCGCAGTCAATTTTCAGGTTGCCGATGCGACCGGCCAGGACCTTCCGGAAAAGACGCAGGATTTTCGGTTCAATCCTTTCCACCGGCGCAATCATCTCCGACGTGCCGCCTGCGACCCGGGCCATCCCCCGGATCAGGAACTCGTTCGGCCCGCTGCCGATGCCGACTGCGGACAGGGCGGTTGTTTTATTGTGGCGCTGAAGCAATTCCATGACTTCATCTTCATTGCTGATTTCTCCGTCGGTGATCAGGATCACATCCCTTCGGAATCCATCCACCGGTTCCTCCTTGTAAATGTCCGCAAGTGGAGGAAGGATGTTTGTGCCGCCCATCGAGGCATTCGTCTTGGATAGACATTTCAGGGCTTCCTTCATGGTTTTTTCATTACAGGGCCTGCTTGATGGATACAGATGTTCAAATTCACTTCCGAAACGATAAATATTGAACATCATGTCGGCGCTTAGAGCTTTGATCAGAATCTCCAGTGCTTTTTTTGCCTCTGCCATGGAATCACCCTGCATGGAGCCGGAACAATCGAGCACAAAAACAATCTCTCTGTTTTTCGGATTATCATCAGTTCGGCCTTCTTCAAGCGCGTCATCCGGTGTAAAGTCAATCTGTAGAAAGATCTCATCGTTTTCCCGTGAGCTATACGCCCGGTTGGTAAAATCTTTTCCGTAAGTAATCGTGAGGACAAAATCCCGATCCATTGAAACTATGTCGGCGGAAAAAGTTACCTGCGCTTCATCGTCTTTGAAGCTGGTTTTGATGCTGTGAGACGGGGATTCAATGGAAGCGATGGATTTCCTGTCGGCAATCTTTGCATGGATGGTCAATCCATAGGGAGTCACGAAGGCAAAGGGCGGATTGACCAGAGCGTTTACCGGTATGCCGTTTTCGTCTTGCTGAGATGACGGCGTGAAGCGTGGAGATATGGTTGTGGGCAGAAAAAACCTTACCTCCGAATTGTAAGAGTCCAGAAGGGTGACATAGGTTATTTCAATGATCACACTGCCGCGGGGTTTTATGTTGCCGACGGACAGGGTGAAGATATTCGGGCGCTCTTCGTCCATGAGTTGCGCCTCATGTCCATCAGCCAGAGCCTGGTCATAAAGCTCAAAGGCTTTTTCTTTTTCCTCAATTTGACCCTCAACGATGCGGTCCTCAATCAGCGCCCGGAACCCGCAAACGGCGGCATGTTCCGGCAGGGGGAATTTATAGACGGCTTCGATTGGTTTTTTCTCTTTGTTTTTGAAGTGTTGGGATATTTTAACTTTGGCCCCTCGACCGGCTACGTCTGCCCGCACAGCCACTCCGATGAGGGGCACCGCTTCGCCGTTTTGCTGAATTAGTGTTCCTTCGGATTGACTGCTGTCGCTCATTTCACTTCCCCCTTCGCTATGGATCTGGCAACTCTGATGATTTCAAGAACCTTTTTCGGTTCCTTGATTTCCATTTCCCTGCTGATATTGACTTCAATGCCCGGCACAATCTCATATCGGATCATGACCTGTCGGGAAGGAAGAACCGGCTGCGGCTCTTCCTTTTCCATCAAGGAAACCATTGCCGTAATTCCGATTCCTTTTTCCTGAAATGATTTGATCCGTAACAATTGCTGAATATGACTGTCATAATAAAAACCGCCGCGACCGCGCCCGGCAGGCGGGTCAACAAGTCCTTCCTGGACATAGTAACGTATTGTTCTTCTTGTGTATCCAGTCAGTTCGCCTAGCTCTTGTATGGTGTATGTTTTCCTTTCCATGTCTCATAAATAACACTGAACTGTCATTATGTCAAGTGTACAAAGAATATGTAGAAAAAAAGAAAAACCCCGTTTGAAACGTGAGGGGAATCTGAAACTAATAAGTGGTGTCAGTCATTTACGAATCGCTGAACTTTGGACGAAAAACAACAAAAAACCCGCTGTGGTTGCGGGTTTCGTGTACTTCTTTGGACTTTGCTGGATTAGGACTTGGTGGAGATGAGGGGGATCGAACCC
>CAZVGQ010000131.1:0-4101 GCA_964626775.1 uncultured Smithella sp.
TTGTTGTATTCGGAAGCTACATCATACAGAACCGCCGTTTTTTTCAGCTTCAGGTTGTCCAGGGTGAATTTGGCGATCACGCCTCCCTGGAAGGGATCGATAAAGCAGGCGCGAAAAACGTATTTTTTGGAGGCGTTGGTCTTGGAATCCAGCGTGGCTTTAGGCGCGGTGGACCAGGGGGTAATCAAAACGGTTTTGCCGGACTCGGCGATTTCCGCCGCCGGCAGCGCGTAGCGGCTGGCGTTGGGCCCGACAATGGCCGTTACTTTCTGCTGGGTGATCAACTTCTGCGCGGAGGAGGCGGACTGGTCCGCTTTGCCGGCATTGTCTTCAATGATCAGTTCGATCGGATATTTTTTTTCGCCAAGTTGGACGCCGCCGCCGTCGTTGATTTCCCGGACCGCGAGCTCCGCGGCGTTTTTGCAGGAGGCACCGACCGCCGGAATGTCGCCGGTCAGCTCGGCGATGACGCCTACCCTGATCTGAGAAGAATCCTCTTTGCTGCATCCGCAGATACCCAGAGAAATAATTGCTAAAAGCGTAATAAAAACGATAATTTTATTCATGAGCCGTCTCCTGATTTGCTCTGATATTTTGCCCACAGGTTATAGGGGAAGCTAAACGACGTGTCAATAAAAAAGAAAGATTCCGGATTCGAAAGAGACAGTGCAAGTTTCTATAATGTCATTGACAAGATTTATGGTTAGCCATTACAAACTTTACGAGCTTTCAATCCTGCTTTTTTTTGTGGAGGAACGATGACATCAAGCCGGATCAGAACCTATCGTGATGCAGTGGTGATTATAACGGGTGGAGCTTCCGGAATCGGCAGGGCGCTGGCCTGTGAATCGGGCGTTCGTGGTGCGCAGGTTGTCATTGCCGATCTTCAGGCACAACCTGCAAGAGCTGTTGCCGATCAAATCCGGGCGGCGGGAGGCAGGGCAACAGCCGTGCAGGTTGATGTGACGGATTCTGTCGCCGTGGATCATCTGATCAGGGACACTGCCGAAAGCCACGGAAGAATTGATTATCTGTTCAACAATGCGGGCATTGTCATCGGCGGCACCATCAACGATTTATCCGTCGGCGACTGGAATCGGGTGATCGATGTGAATCTGCGCGGGGTGGTCAACGGAGTGCAGGCGGTTTATCCGATCATGCGAAATCAGGGTTTCGGTCATCTCGTGAATACAGCCTCCATGGCGGGATTGATGCCCCATCCGATGAATATTCCCTACACGGCCACCAAGCACGCCGTGGTAGGTCTTTCACAATCTCTCCGGGCGGAGGTGGCGCATTTGGGCATTCGGGTGAGTGCGATATGCCCCGGCGTTATCCGCACACCCATTTTGGACGGCGGCAGGTACGGTGCGTTCCATATGAAAATTCCGCATGAAAAACTCGGGAGTATTTGGGAAGGATTGAAGCCGATGTCACCGGATGTTTTCGCTAAAAAAGTATTGAATGCCGTAGCGAAAAACAAGGCAATTATTATTGAGCCGATGTTCTGGAAAATGATCTGGTGGCTGAACCGGCTGTCGCCTGCTCTGGGGGTGGCCCTGGCCAGGCGAAGTTTTACCAGGCTGCGCAAAGAATTTGATTTGTGCTGACGAATAAACTTCGTCACATCCGCTGAGATTTTCCATCAAAATACAATTGTTTTCACATAACGGGCGATGGCCGGCGAAGCGGTGAGCCCCGGCGATTCGATGCCGACCAGGTTGATGAAACCGGGGGCGTCTTCGCGGATGACAAAGTCGGCGAATGCATCCTCGGGGCCTTGAAGTTTGGGGCGGATGCCGGCCATGTCGGCAGAAATGTTTTCCGGTTTCAAAAAAGGCAGAAATTTCACGGCGTGTTCAAAAAACAAAGCGGCTTTTTCAGGGGCGACGGTGTAATCCTCCACCCGGTCAATGTACGCGGCGTCCGGTCCCAGCTTCAGGCGTCCGTTTAAGTCCATCGTTACATGCACGCCCAGTCCCACATGGTTTTTTAGCGGGGCGGGGTAGATCAGCCGGTGAACGAGGCCCGACTTCACGCCGGAAATGCCGCAGTAATCGCCCTTACAGTAATGCAATTGATAGGCGCCGCCCATCATGTTGGCGACCGCGTCGGAGGCGAGCCCCGCGCAGTTGATGACCACCCCCGACAGGAACGTGGATTCCGCCCCCCGATCGTTTCGGGTGAGGATCCGCCAGGCGCCTTTTTCCAGTTCAATATGGACGACTCCGGTGCGGCAGATCAGATGGGCTTGGTTTTCCAGCGCCCGGGCCAGTAGATCATTCATCAGATCATGGACACTGATAATGCCTGTTTCCGGCGAGTACAGGGCGGCGCGGGCTCTGATGTTCGGCTCCATCCGGGCGATCCGTGTCTCGCCGATCATTTCCAGGGCGGGAGCACCGTTTTTTCGGCCCTGCATGAAGAGCCGCTCCAATTCGCCGGCTTCCGACGGATCGGCGGCCACAATGAGCTTGCCGACTTTTTGATGGGGAATGCCGCGCCGGCGGGCCAATTCATACAGCATCCGGTTTCCGGCCACGCACAGTTCAGCCTTCAGCGATCCTTCCGGATAGTAGATGCCCGCGTGAACCACTTCGCTGTTGCGCGAGCTGACGCCCTCACCGTGCCGCGCGTTCTGCTCCAAAATAAAGACATTCAGGCCCGGGCGCGCCAATTCCGCCGCGATGGCCAATCCGACAACCCCTGCTCCAATGATGGTAATATCCGCTTTTTCCATGTTGTTTCCTTGAAGTCCGCTTTGGCGCCGCAGGAAACGGTTCGGGGGGCTTTGCATACAACCCTGTCTGCGAAACGTCTTTGTCATTTCTCATACACGATTTCAGCGGGCGGCGCAAAAAATCTTGAGCGAGGCGGCCGGTCGTGGTAATAACCGGCGAAAATGACTGAAAGGGCGTTTCAAGATTGAAGATTGCCACGTACAATGTCAATTCGATCCGTTCCCGTCTGCATATTGTACTGCCCTGGCTGCGAAACCATCAGCCTGATATTTTCTGTATGCAGGAAACCAAGGTCGAGGACGCCATATTTCCCCTCGCTGAATTTGAAGCGGCGGGATACACAGTAACCTTCCGCGGCAGCAAGCAATACAATGGCGTGGCCATCGCCTCCCGCATCAAGCCGCAAAAGACTTCCTTCGGATTGGCCGACGATCCGCCAGATCCAGACCGCCTGGCGGTTGCGCATTTCGGCGATCTGGTTGTTTTAAACGCCTATGTGCCGCAGGGGCAGGAGGTGGATAAACCCCAGTTTGCCTATAAGCTGACGTGGCTGGGAAGGCTGAAAAAATATCTTCTTACGCACTTCCGTCCCGATCAAAAGCTGGTTTTGTGCGGTGATTTCAATGTGGCGCCTCAACCGATCGACGTTCACGATCCCAAACGCATTCTGGGGCATGTTTCCTTCAATCCGGTGGTCTGGAAGGCTTACGAGGATGTTTTGTCCTGGGGGCTCGAGGATGTTTTTCGAAAGCATCATCCCGACGAGCCGGGACAGTACACTTTTTTTGATTACCGCGTGAAGGATTCCGTCGGGCGAAACCTGGGCTGGCGCGTGGATCATGTTCTGGCCACAAGGAAAACAGCGGATAAATCGAGCGGCTGCGCCATTGACCGGGCCACGCGCCTTGCCGAAAAGCCGTCCGATCATGCGGTCCTTTACGCCGAGTGGGAAGGGAAACTCTGATGAGGAAAAAAGAGGACATTCATCGTATCAATGAAGATCTTGCGGCGCGTTTTACGAAAGTGGAAGCAACGATTGCGTCCGCCCCCACCATTGCCGGACTTTTTGAAGCGCTGGTGGAAGGAATCGAAAGGGAATTTGCCGTTCCTTTTGTCTGGTTGACGTTTATGGATCGGCCGGGGGTGGATGTTTTGATGAATGCCGCAATTGCATCGGACATTTTGAAAAGCAGATTTAGCGTCGTTTCCCGGGAGGTTTTGGAAAAAATTCTTGAGGGCGGACTGCATCCCGTTCTTGCCAACCAAAATCTTCAGCCTTTTTACAAGCTGATGCCGCCCAGTCAAAAATATTTCGTCCGGTCGATCGCCGTGGTGCCTTTTGCGCAGGACGGTAAGATGG
>CAZVGQ010000132.1:0-4093 GCA_964626775.1 uncultured Smithella sp.
GGATTCATCGTTTCATCTCCCTCTCTGCTGGTGCCGGGCAACCGTTTCCACCCAGTTTTCGCCGCGGGTCGCGCCGTCCTCGCGGATGTCGCGGCCGGTAAGCTTCATGAAGACATCGTTTAAGGTCGGTTTCCTCATTTCCACGCTTTTCACCCCGGGGATCAAAGGCAGCAGTTGTGCAAGATGCAGGTGTGCCGATTTCATGGTCGCTTCCATGAGGCCGTCAACCATCCTGACCGAGGACACATAGGGGAGCGACCGGATGCGATCCAGAGGAGGCGATTCCGCGCTGACGGCTACGATGTCTCCTCCCAGGGAATCGATCATGTTTTGCGGCGTGTCCAGAGCGATGATTTTTCCCTGGTCAATGATGCCGACGCGGCCGCACACCTGCTGGGCTTCTTCCATGTAATGCGTGGTGAGGACCACGGTGGTGTTTTCTTTTCGCGCCGTCCTGCGGATGTATTCCCAGACGCGGGCGCGCGTCTGCGGGTCCAGGCCCAGCGTCGGTTCGTCCAGAAACAACACGGCCGGGCGGTGCAGAAGGCCGCGCGCCAGCTCGAGCCTTCGCCGCATGCCGCCGGAATAGGTCTTGGTCAGATCGTCGGCCCGCTCCTTCAGATCGACCAGCGCCAGCATTTCATCAATCCAGAGGGCTCGCACGCCTGCCGGAATCCCGTAAAGGCGCGCGTGAAGCTGAAGGTTTTCCCGGCCGGTGAGAATCGTGTCCAGCGTCGGGTCCTGAAAGACAATGCCGACGTTTCGCCGGACCTGCGTCGGCGACGCCGCGACATCAAAGCCCGCGACGATGCCGCGGCCGGAGGTGGGGCGGATGATGGTGCAGAGCATTCCGATGGTGGTGGTTTTGCCGGCGCCGTTCGGGCCCAGCAGTCCGAAGATTTCTCCCCGCTCAATCGACAGATTGATGCCGCGGACAGCCTGGATTTTGCCGAAGGTTTTCGTCAGGGATCGGGTTTCGATGACGGCCATATCGTTAGGTTTCCGGAGATTTTCCTTTACGTATCATTTTATCCATTTCAGAATCAGCCGCATCATTCTGCCCCGGTAAGGCTTGGCGATATCCACGATATCCGTCCGGTTGTAGCTGCGCAGAATGCTTTTGGTGTGGGAAAACGTTTCAAAGCTGTATTTGCCGTGGTAGCGGCCCAGACCGCTGGGCCCCACGCCGCCGAACGGCAGGTGATGGGACACGATGTGCATGATGGTGTTGTTGACGGCTCCGCCTCCGAACGAGGTTTCCCGAATGATCTTTCTGCGGACGGCCTTGTCGTTGACAAACATATACAAGGCAAGCGGCTTGGGCCTTTCGTTGATCCGGCGGATCGCGTCGTCCAGATCGGAATACGAAAGGACCGGAAGCAGCGGGCCGAAGATTTCATCCTGCATGATGGGATCGTTCCAGTCCGCCGGACTCAGCAGGGTGGGCTCGATGTAGCGCGAGGCGGCGTCGGTTTTGCCGCCGTACACCACCTTGGTTTTGTCCAGAAGCGCCGTCAGTCGCTCAAAGTGCCGGTCGTTGATGATCCGGCAGTAGCGCGGATGCGTCGAGGCGTCCCGGCCGTAAAATTTTACAATCACTTTCGCCAATTCTTCCAAAAAGGCGTTCCGAATGGATTCGTGCGCCAGAACATAATCCGGCGCAATGCAGGTCTGCCCCGCATTGAGAAATTTTCCCCAGCCGATCCGGTTGGCCGCTGTTTGGAGATTTGCCGTCTGGTGAACAATAGCGGGGCTTTTGCCGCCCAGCTCCAGCGTCAGCGGGGTCAGGTTTTTGGCCGCCGCCGCCATGACCGCCTTCCCGACGGGAACGCTGCCCGTGAAAAAAATATAATCGACGGGCAATTCCAGAAGCGCCTTCGTTTCGGGAGCTCCCCCCTGAACGACGCAAATATATTCCGGGGGAAACGCGGCGCGGATGATTTTTTCCAGAATGGCCGCCGTGTGCGGCGAAATTTCCGAAGGTTTCAGAATCGCCGTGTTGCCCGCGGCGATCGCGCCGACCAGCGGCAGAATCAAAAGCTGAAAAGGATAATTCCAGGGTGCGATGATCAGCGCCACGCCGTAGGGCTCTTTGTAAATATAGCTTTTGGAGGGTCTCATGAAAAACGGGGTCGCGACTTTTTCCCGCGCCGCCCAGTCGCTCACGTTTCCAATCGCCAGTTTGATTTCGGTGTACACGCCGGAAATTTCCGTTGCGTAGGCATCGATGGCATCCTTGCGCAGATCTTCATACACGGCGGCCAGAATTTCCTTTTCATGATCGCTGATGACCGCTTTGAGCTTTTTCAGCGCCGCAATGCGAAAAGAAATGCTTCGGGTTTCCCCCGATCGGAAAAAGGCCTTTTGTGACTGCAGTAACTCGTTCATCGCGGATGGTTCCATCCATGCGCCTCCCGGAAACGATGTGGAAGATCTGAAAATATCTCACCGCACGTGCAAATGAACTATAAGCGCATGGCACCGGCGTGTCAAGTGAAAGCCCCCTACTCATCACTCGTCGCTCATTGCTTCTTTATCGCCAGTTTACCATTGACATCCGGCGGTGTTTTGCCTACAGTCCATGCAGCAAAACAGGGAACCATTTCATACAAACCAACGGAGGAAAGTGAACCATGGCGGAATTGACGGTCGAACGCAAGGGGAATGTAGAGGTGATCACACTGAACCGCCCGGAGGTCATGAACGCGCTGACCTACAATATGGTGCAGGGCCTGGGAGATCTCTTTGAGGCGGCGCAGGCCGACGACGATATCCGCGCGATCCTCCTCACCGGCGCCGGAAAAGCATTTTCCACCGGCGCCGATCTCACCGGCAAAGGCAGCGCCAGAAAAGACGCCCATACGCCCCTGGGCATGCGCATCTCCACGTTCGGCTACTCGCGGATGGTGAACGCCATCTGGTCGCTGGAAAAGCCGGTGGTATGCGCCGTCAACGGCACCGCGGCGGGCGCCAGCTGCAATCTGGCCCTGTCCTGCGATTTGGTGCTGGCCGCCGACACGGCAAAGTTTATTCAGGTGTTTGTGCGGCGGGGGCTGATCGCCGACGGAGGCGGCACCTACTTCCTGCCCCGGCTGGTGGGGCTTCCCCGAGCGAAGCAGCTCATGCTGCTGGGCGAGGATTTGCCCGCTTCCAGGGCGCTGGAATGGGGGCTCATCTATAATGTTGTGCCCGCGGACAAATTGATGGATGAGGCCATGGAGATGGCAGAGCGGCTTGCCGCCGGACCCACCCGGGCCATCGGCATGATGAAGAGCATGCTGAACCGGTCGCTGGAGTCCGACCTCGCGGCGGCGCTGGAGCGCGAGGCCTCTCTGCAGGGGATCGCCGCCGGAACCGGCGACTTCATTGAGGGAGTCATGTCTTTTCTGGAGAAGCGTCCGCCCGCATTCAAGGGCCGTTGAAGCCGGACGGTCTTCCAAACGGTTGCCATATGAGAAAAGCGGACATCGATTCGATTCTGAAGGAAATCCAATCCCTCAGAAAAAGAAATCAGGAGCTGGAGAATCTTCTGAAGAAGGAGGCGCCGGGCCCGATTCCTGTTGCACAGGAACAAATCTACCGATCCCTGCTTCACCTGTGTCCCGCCTCCCTGATCGTGAGCAGTCTGGACGACGGCGTCATCTATGATGTCAGTGACCGGTTTTGCCGCGAGTCCGGGCTTTCAAGGGAAGAAGCCATCGGACGGTCAACCGTGGAGCTGGGATTGTGGGTGACGCCCGATGTGGAGCGGAAGAAATTCCGGGACCTTCTTCTGCGCGACGGCCAATGTATGGATCAGGAATTCCGGTATCAAAGAAGAAACGGAAACGTGATCATCTGCCTGACGTCCGCAGTGCTGATCGCGATCGAAAAACGGCGCTACGCGATCGCGCTGGTGATGGACATCACGGCCCGGAAGCAGGCCGAGGAGGCCCTCAAGCTCTTCGCCGAAGATCTTGAAGAAGCCAATACGGCGCTGCGCGTGTTGATGCGTGGACGGAATGAAGAACAAAAGGCGATCGAAGAGAAGCTGCAGACCAATATCAATGATCTGGTCATGCCGTATTTAAAAAAGATCGGAAGGGTGATCCGG
>CAZVGQ010000133.1:0-4062 GCA_964626775.1 uncultured Smithella sp.
GAGCAGATCACGCAGTCAAAGGTTTCGTCCGCGAAGGGCATTTTCGTAATGTCGGCGCTCGTCACGGAAACTTCCCGGGAAAGCGCATCCGGCATCTCCTGAAGCGCCCGGACCGCCTCGGCCACATCGGCGGGATTCCGGTCGATCCCGAAGATTTTCAAACCCGGCAGTCTCGCAAGCGCGCGCAAATGCCTGCCGCTGCCGCACCCGGCGTCCAGAACCGCGCAACCCGGCTTCAACTTCAGTTCAGGCAAATCAATGGTAATCATGGATCGCCTCGCGATAGACGTCGGCCGCTTCCCGGGCGGCTTTCTTCCAGCTGAACACGGAATGCACGCGCGCAAGCCCGGCCTGCGCGTATTTTTGTCTTTCTTCGGGAGCATCCAGCAGACGCTCAATCGCCTGCGCCAGCGCTTTCGCGTCGGCGGGCGGAACGATGATGCCGGCGTCCCCCACCACTTCCGGAAGCGCCCCGCCGGAGGTGGAAATAAGCGGCACGGCGCAGGCCATCGCCTCGGCCGCGGGAATGCCGAATCCTTCGTAGAGCGACGGTACGACGGCAATCGTCGATTTGGCGTAATAATCGGCAAATTCCTCGTTGGCGATTCGTCCGGTAAAATGCACGACATCGGACACGCCCAGCCTGGCCACCAGGTTTTCAATGATGCCGTCTTTTTTGGGCTGACCGATCACCGTCAGCCGGATCGGCCGCTTGCGGCGGATCTGATCCACCGCCTCCAGAAGGTACCGCAGTCCCTTCAGGGGCGTATCCGCGCTGTTGGTCACGATCAGGGAATTTTCCGGCCGGGGCCCGTTTTGCTTGGGATAAAAGAACTCGTTGTTGATGCCGTTGTGCACCACCCGGAAACGGTTTTCATCCAGCGAAAATTCTTTGGCAATGTCCTTTCGGGTGAAAGAGGACACGGTGATGATATGGGAAAAGTTCTTTGCGACTTTCAGCTGCATATTGATGAATGAATACCAGCGGTACACCCGGAATTTCTGGCGCAGTGTCTTGGCTGCTTTGTACTCTTCCTGCCGGTCCACGGTGATCGGATGGTGAATCGTGGGAATCGTCGGCATGACTTTTTGCGCCAGCCGGCCGATGCCGTAAGACAGGCACTGGTTGTCATGAACAATATCGTAATCGCCGCGGTGTTTCTTGAGATAGTCATAGACCCGCTCACCGAACGTGTAGGGCTCGGGAAAGCCGCCCGCGCAGACGCTCATGAACTCATACAGATTCAGCGGCCGGGCCAGATCCCCGAAATGTTCCGGCCAGAACAGATGGTCGGGATGATAGAGGTCCAGCCCGGGCATTTGAATCAGGCGGACAGGATCGTCGAGATGCGGATAGGGCGGTCCGGAGATGACGTCCACCTGATGGCCTTCATCGGCCAGCGCTTTGCTCAAATGCCTGATATATACGCCCTGCCCGCCGCAGGTGGGGTTGCCACGATACGTGAGCAGGCAAATCTTCAACGGCCCTGAATTCGATTTTCTTTTCACGCCAGGGCCCTTCTTACAATCTTTTGAGAATTTTTTAACATGATGATGATTTCTTTCTCGGACAAACCGGCGCCGCGTGCAATGTTCGTGGCCAAAGGACGGCCCACAAAATCGCCCGGCGCGTGAGCGTCGTTGTTGAGCACCAGCTGCGCCCCGCATTTTCCGGCCATCGCCGCCACGTGGCCGTTTGTATAACTATGCCCCCGGCGGGTGGTAATCTCCAGAAAAACGCCTTTTTTCGCGGCCAGCTTTGCCTCTTTAAGGGTAATCAGCCCGGGATGGGCCAGAATATCCACTCCCGCTCAAATGGCGGCCAGATTGGTCCCGGCGGAAACCGGCTCCGTGAGGGTTTCTCCGTGCACGACTACAATCTTCGCCCCCAGCTTTCGGGCTTCGGCTACCAGGGCGGCGATGTCGGAGGGATCGACATGCGTCAGTTCCACGCCCGGTATCACGAAAATGTTCCCTTTTTCCGATATCTTATTACAAACCTTGACCATTCGCGGAATAATGAAATCGATATTGGAATAATCAGCATGGTCCGTGAACGCAATCGTCCGGTATCCGGCGGCATTGGCCCTTCGGGCCGATTCCGCGGGGACAAGCGCGCCGTCGCTGAAAAGGGTATGCGTATGCAGATCAATCACGTACAGCCATCCATAAGCTTTCATTGCACTTGCAAAAACTAGTGGTCACTTAGCAAATTTGAAAGATACAGTCAATAAAGATGATGAAATTACTGAAAATTAAATCAATGGTTTTGCTTGTTTTTTCCGGGAAAATGACTTAGATCATCGCCGAAATGACGCAGCAGTCATTTTTTCGATCATTTCGGGGGACGAAAACAACCCCGTGAGAATAGACTTGAAGGAGATCGTTTATGCACACGTTTACACTGGATAAGCCTGACAACCTAATCGACTGGTGGCAGGAAAGCGAAGCAAAATTTGCCGAGCGAAGAGTTTTCGGCACAAAAAACAAAAGCGGCGTTTATGAATGGGTCACGTACAAAGAAGTGGGCGCCCGCATCCATAATCTTCGGGCGGGACTCGCCCAGTTGGACATCAACCAGGGGGATGTCGTCGGCATTATCGCCAACAACCGCGTGGAATGGCCCATTGTGGGTTTTGCCGCCTGGGGGCGCATCGCCCGTTTTGTCCCCATGTATGAAGCGGAACTGGTGCAGATCTGGAAATACATCATTGCCGACAGCCAGATCAAAGTCCTGTTTGTTTCCAAACCGGAGATTTATGAAAAAATCAAGGACTTCCCGAAGGATATCCCCACGCTGAAGCATATCTTCATCATCGACGCCGAAGGCGAGAATTCCATGGCCGCGCTGGAAAAGAAAGGCGCCGCCAAACCCGTCGCCGCACAGGTCCCGAAGCCGGATGACATCGCCGAACTCATCTACACGTCGGGAACCACCGGCAATCCCAAAGGCGTTCTCTTGTCCCACGGCAACTTTACCAGCAACTCTCTGGCGGGCCTGAAAATGTATCCGGAGCTGAAAAAAAACGAAGGCCGGGACGTGGTGACTTTGGCCATCCTTCCCTGGGCCCATTCTTTCGGTCAGACCGGCGAACTTTACGCGGTCATCCGGCTGGGCGGCTCCATAGGCCTGGCGGAAAGCCCCGCTACGATTGTCGATGACATTGCCAAGGTGAAGCCCACCTTTCTGGTCGCGGTGCCCCGCGTTTTCAACCGCATCTACGACGGCCTCTGGGCCAAAATGAACAAGGAAGGCGGTCTGGCCAAAACCCTGTTCGTCATGGGCGTTGAAGCGGGAAAGAAAAAACGCGAGCTGGCCGCTCAGGGCAAATCCGATTTTATGAACAATCTCAAATTCAGGATCGCGGACAAAATCGTCTTTTCGAAAATCCGCGAAAAGCTGGGCGGACGGGTGCTGGGCGCCATGACCGGCAGCGCCGCGATGAATCCGGAAATCGGCCATTTCTTCTTTGACATCGGCCTGCCGGTGTATGACTGTTATGGGCTTACGGAAACGTCGCCTGCCGCAACAATGAACGCCTCCTACGCCTACCGCCTGGGAAGCGTCGGCCGGGCCATCGAAAAGGTCCGGATCGTGATCGATTCTTCGGTGGTGGAGGAAGGCGCCACCGACGGCGAAATTATTGTTTACGGCCCCAATGTCATGCAAGGCTACCACAACCGCCCGGAAGACACGGCTGCGGCAATGACGCCCGACGGCGGTTTCCGCACCGGCGACCGCGGCCGCCTCGACAAGGACGGCTACCTCTTTATCACGGGTCGCATCAAGGAGCAGTACAAGCTGGAAAACGGAAAGTTCTGCTTCCCCGTCTCCATCGAAGAAGAAATCTGCCTGTTGCCCCTGGTTCAGCAGGCGGTCATTTACGGATACAACCGCCCCTTCAACATCTGCATCGTCGTTCCCGATTTTGAAGTACTCAAGAGCTTCGCGAAAGAAAAAGGCCTGCCGACGGACATCAAAGAGCTGGTCGAAAGGCAGGATGTGGTGGAAATGTACGGCGCCGCGATCACGGCTCATCTCAAAAACAAGTTCGGCGGCTA
>CAZVGQ010000134.1:0-4060 GCA_964626775.1 uncultured Smithella sp.
CCCCTGCCGGACAGGTGCGGCGTTATAAGAAGGCTTCATTGATCCCACCATCAATCGAGGGAGGTGCTTCATGGTTCAACTGAAATTCGATCAAAAGGTTTGCGCAAGCTGCCGCTCGGCCGACTGCCTGCTCAAATGCCAGTACATGACGTTTAGCGGACACAAGGAAGCGCACGGGGAAATGATGAAAGTCATGAAGGGAAAGGATTCCCGCGTGCTGACCGAATGCGTCACCTGCTACGCCTGCGAGGAATACTGCACGCGCGGCAACCACCCCTTTTACCTCATCTCGGAGAAGCGGGAGGAGAAAGGCATGTTCACCGCGCCGCGCCCCATCACGACGCAGTGGAAAAACATGACGCAGATGCAGGGCAAGTGCCTGGTGGGCAACGTGAAGGACACGGCGCTCTCCTGCTGCTACCTTCCCGAACTGGGTCAGTTGGGAACGGGAGAGATTTTCAAGGACGTCGCCTCGGCGGGCGTATTCGGCGCTGAATTCATGTGCCCCGCCGTGCACTCGCACTTCGCCCGCATGTCGGTCATCAAAGAGCGGCTCCCCATCGTCATCGAAAACTACCGCAAGCTGGGCGTCAAAGAAGTCATCTGCATGCATGACGAATGCTACGGCACGCTGACCTCGATTGCCTCCGCCTACGGCATGGAGGTGCCCTTCAAGCCGGTTTACTATCTGGATTTCGTTCTGCAGCGCCTGAAAGAACTCAAGGATAAAATCAAACCGCTCGGCATCACCGTCGCGTACCAGCGCTCCTGCTCCAACCGGCTCATTCCGGGCAAGCTGCCGGTGGTGAAAAAAATCTTCAAGCTCATCGGCGTGAAAGCTCCCAAGCGTCTCTATCAGGACGAAAACGCGCTTTGCTGCGCGGAAATTCTCCGCTCCGTTTCCGGCTACAAACTGGCCGACGACGTGCAAAAGCGCAACATCGACGACATGCTGGCCGTTGGCGCCGAATACTGCGTTTTCAACTGTCCGGCCTGCCAGACCTCTTTGTCGGAAAAAGTCGTCAAACGGGGATTGAAGCCGGTGCACATCATCGATCTGTGCAAGATGGCGATCGGCGAAAAAGAAAGGGAGGCTGTCTCATGAGCGATATTCGAAAAGCCCTTGTGGATATTGTCGGCGAGCGGGGCGTCTCCGATGCTCCGGAAGAGCTCTGGTTTTATTCGCGGGATCCGGGGGTTCTCGCGCCGCACAAGCCCGACTATGTGGTCGCGCCCAAAACCACGGAAGAAGTCCAGAAGATTGTTCAACTGGCAGGCCGTGAAAATATCCCCGTCGTTCCAATGGGGAACGGCATGTCGCTGGCGGGTCTGGTGATTCCGCTCAAAGGCGGCATCGTTCTGGACATGAAGCGGATGAACAAAATCCTGGAAGTGAACGCCATGGCGCGCTACGTAGTCGTGGAAGGCGGCACTTCTCAGGGCGCGCTCAAGGCGTATCTGCAGAAAAACCATCCGACGCTCCGGCACAGCATTCCCGACGCCCCGTCCACCACGACCATCGCCGCCAACGTCTCGCTGCACGGCCAGGGCCGGCTCACCAACCAGTACGGTTTCAACTCCGACATGGTCACGGGGCTCGAGGTGGTTTTGCCCACGGGCGAGATCTGCCGGATCGGATCGCCGTCCATCGGGGCCTACTGGATTTCCAAGGGGCCCACGCTGCCTGATCTGTCGGGGCTCTTCCTGGGCTGGCTGGGGGCAACAGGCATCATTACCAAGGTGGGCCTGAAGCTCTACCCCAACAAAAAAATCCGGGATGCGGAACTGTTCGTCACGGACCGGGTCGATCTGATTCCTCACATCCTCTACAAGCTTACCCACCTGGAAATGCTGGAGGACATCAACGTCTGGTTCCAGCCCAAACCGCTCATGTTTATGGGGAACTATCACATCACGGTTTTCTTCACGGGCGACACGGAAGAAGAAGTCGAATTCAAAAGGAAGATGGTCTGGGACTGCCTTCAGGAATACATGGATTCCAAAGACGGCGGCTTTATGTCGATTCAGTACATGAAGTCCATGCTCCTGGAAATGCCGGGCCGCAACATCGCCGATTTTGCCGATGTGCCCAAGGGCGGCGGGTTTGAATACTCGGGGCCCATCGCGCCGATCGAACACTTCCCGCAGTACGCCGCCAAGGTGGTGGAGCTGGCCGCCAAATACAATGTCCTGTATGCCAGCACGGCCAGGCTCATTTCCGGCGGGCATTGCATGATGTACAGCATCTCTTTTGCCTTCAACCGCAACGACCCGGCCATGATGGAGCGTGTGGAAAAGGCGCTTACCGAAGCGACTGCTTTTGCCCTGGACATGGGCGGCATTCCCTGGAAGCCCAATTTCAAGGAGCAGAAGATGCTGCTCGAGAAAATGGAGCCCAACGCGCGCAAGCTCCTGTTGATGATCAAGAAAAATCTCGATCCGCAGGGAATCATGAACCCCGGCAACTGGGAGGTGAACTCATGACCTACATCCGGCACATCGAACATGAAAACATCGTCCATCGCTGCTTCCGCTGCGGCTACTGCAAATTCCCTTCGGATTACAGCGACTTCAACTGCCCTTCCTACAAGGCCTTTGGCTGGGACACTTACTCACCGGGCGGCCGGATGTGGCTCACCCGCGCGTGGCTTTCCGGCGAAATCGAAACCTCCGCGCGCTTTGCGGAAATTATGTTTTCCTGCGTGGCCTGCGACAACTGCAAGGATCAGTGCGTGTTTCCCAGGTTCAAGGATTTCCTGCCGGACATCTTTCAGGAAACCCGCGCCGAACTGGTGGGCGAAGGCAGGATTCCGCCGGGTGTGCGCGATTATTTCAAGGCCGTCGCGATAAGCGGTAATCCCTACAAGCTCCCGCAGAGCGAGCGGGGCGACTGGGCCCGCGGGACGGGACTGAAGCCTTTTACCAACCAGAAGTACCTCTTTTACGCGGGCTGTGTCGGCTCCTACGATGAAGTCGGAAAGCGCATGGCCCAAAGCGTGGGAAAAATGTTGGTGGATGCGGGCCTGTCGGTCGGCATTCTCGGCAGCGAGGAAGGATGCGACGGAAACGACGTGCGGGTTCTGGGCGAGATGGGACTGTTTGTCCAGTTGGCCCAAACCAACATTGAAAAATTCAAGGCAAAGGGCGTCAAAGAAATCATCACACTCGATCCGCACGCGCTCAACACCTTCAAAAAAGACTACCCGGGCCTCGGCGGAAGGTTTCAGGTCCGGCATTTTACCGAGGTTCTGGCCGAACTGATCCGGAAGAAAAAAATCAAACTCAAAGCGTATCCGGTGAAGATTACCTACCACGACCCCTGCTACTTAGGAAGGCATCAGTCCATCTATCAGGCGCCGAGGGAAATCCTGAAGGCTATTCCCAAAGCCGAATTCGTCGAAATGCACCGCAGCGGTCCCGATGCTTTCTGCTGCGGCGGAGGAGGCGGAAACTTCTTCACGGACATTCTGGGAACGGCCGAAGACAGCGCTCCGCGCGTGCGCGTGCGCGAAGCAGCCGAGACCGGGGCTCAGATTCTGGCGGTCGCCTGCCCCAATTGCGCCAAGATGCTCTCCGACGCGGTGAAGATGGAGCATCTGGAAGACCGACTGGAGGTGCTGGGCATCGCTGAAATTTTGCAGAAGGTAATCAAATGAACAGAGAAGAAATGCTGGAAGAGGTTTATAAACGGGCAAAGGCATACGAGCTGAAAGGCGGCAACTGCTCGCAATGCTCGCTATCCGCCATCTTTGAAGTCCTTGGCGTGGAGGATGAAAACGTCGTGCGCTCCGCCACGGGGTTTGCCGACGGCGTGGGCCTTTCCGGCGACGGCCACTGCGGCGCTTTATCGGGTGGCACCATGGCCATCAGCTACTTTTTCGGCCGGAAAAAAGAAGATCTGGGCCGAATGGGCAAACAGATCAGAGCGCTACTGCTCGCCAAAAATTTTCATGAACAATTTGTAAAGGAATTCTCCACCTGCCGGTGCCACGATCTTCAGGTCAAGCAGTTCGGCCGCTTTTTCAACCTCTACAACATGGAAGATATGAAAGCGGCGCTG
>CAZVGQ010000135.1:0-4043 GCA_964626775.1 uncultured Smithella sp.
GAGCGATCACCCGCCCGACGAGCGTATGGTACTGCGCCTCGGTAATGAAATGATAACCGTCAATCACCGAGGAACATTCCTCTTTGAGTTCGAGGGCTTTCTGACTCCATACCGCGTGCCAGAAGAGAGAGGGAATGTCGGTTGGCACCTCACCCGCGGGGGCATTGTACCTCTCGTTTCCCAGGGAGTGGAAAAATTTCATGCGTTTTGTCCTTTCGAATGACCCGGACAATGGAAACCTTGACTGCTCGCTTTTGCCGATAAGGTAGCATTCCCCTGATTCTTTGTAAAGCCGCGGGTGAAAAGCAACGGATGACAAAGTGACGATTGACTTATCCGGTTGCCTGTGAGAAAAATACCCGGCAAGCAGAAACTCACGAAAGTGAGGCAAACTCATGACTTATCCCGTCCGGACCGAAATACAGTTGCCCTCCCGGCGCGCTTTTTTGCCCGCGGCCTTGAATTTTGTGCGTGACGTCGCTCTCGCCTGCGGATTGCACCCTGAAGAGAAAGAATTTCTGACGCTGGCGGCGGAAGAGGTTTGCAGCAATTCGATCGAGCATGCTTATGATCCGCGGGAGGAAGGAAGCTTCCGTCTGATTCTGGAGATATCCTCCGGCAAAATTACGTTATCCCTTCACGACCAGGGGCTTCCCTTCGACCATACGCTTGCCCCGAAGTACGAGCCGCCTTCGGGGGCCGATCCCGGTAAGATCAACACGCGCGGTCTGGGCCTGTACCTGATCGAAAAGCTTGTCGATTCCGTGGAATGGATCAACCACGGCATGGCCGGCAAAGAGCTGCGCCTGGTAAAAAAACGGTCCGCTCAGGATGTAACCGAACAGCTGCCGGCCCGGGACCTTGCCCCTTTTCCTGAAGACGCGCCGCAGGCTCCGGAACAAACCTACACGGTGCGAAGGATGCGGCCCGAAGACGCCATTCATGCCGCCCGGTGCATCTACCGCACCTACGGCTACTCGTATGAAAATGAAACCACTTACTTTCCGGAAGAGTTGATCAAACAAAACCAAAGCGGCGAATTGCTGTCGTGGGTGGGCGTCGATCAGGAAGGCGACATCGTCGGCTATATTGAACTGGCGCATCCGGCCGGCAGCCCGACGGCCGACCTCAGCCAGGCCGTCGTCATTCCGGCCCACCGGGGACGAAGCGTGCTGAACCTGCTGGGCTTGGCGCTCTATGCCGAGGCGGTGAAAATGGGGCTGGTCGGAATCTATACCCGTCTGACAACCGTTCATCCCTTCAGCCAGAAAGCCATCGGCGACTACGCAAAGCCGTGCGGCATCGCCCTGGGATATGTTCCGCGCGTCCGGCTGTACAAGGGGCTGGAAGCGCATGAATTTGACGAGCGAAAATCGCTGATCCTGCATTACTGCTTCCTCAAGAAGCCTCCCAAACCCATTGTTCATGCTCCGGCCCGTCATCGGGAAATGATGGAGAGAATTTACCGGCTGCTGGACTTGGACGTTGAGTTTGTGGAGAGCCTTGCAGGGGCCGGTCTTTCCGGCGGCATGGTAAAGGTTTTGTATCACAGGGGCAACGGGACCGGAACGATCACCGTGGAAAAGGCAGGTTCCGATTCCACAACCGAAATTCGGCGGGCGCTTTATGATTTACGCGACATCGCCCGCGCTGAAGCGATCTATCTTTTGCTCCCGCTGGCCCAGGCCGGCACGCCGGGACTTTGCGAAGAGGCGGAAGCGCTGGGATTTTTCTTCAGCGGAGTCGAACCCTGCTTTGCCCCGGACGGAGATTATCTGCGCCTGCAATGTCTCCATACGACGATTAACTTCGATCATATCCAGCTTTACCAACCCTTCAGCCGTGAACTGTTGTCGTATATCCTCGAGGAAAAGAAACGCGTCGGCGCTCAAATGAAGCCGGAGTAAAACACTGATGAGAGTGCTTGACCTGGAATTTCCGGCCCTTCGCATCCCCCGCGAAAAATTTTCAAAATTCACTCACTTATGCTACACTGCAAGAAATGGGCGGATTCCCCCGTATTTTGATCCGGAGCCCGGCTGAACCGAAGCATCTTCATCGAGGAAAGCAAACCCGTGAGACGCATATTATGGAGGACCCTGTTCCTCTCTCTTTTGTTGGCCTCTCTTTTCACCGGTCCCGGACCGGACCGGACCGAGGCTGCGGACAGGCCGTGGCTGGAGCAGGGGAACACATTCTTTCAGGAAGGCCGTTACGCCGATGCGGTCAACGCCTGCACGAAGGCCATCGAACAAAACCCGAACGACGCGGAGGCCTATAAAGTCCGGGGAAACGCCCAGGCGGCCCTCGGCCGATACCGTCAGGCACTCCGGGATTTCACAAAAGCCATTGAACTCCATCCGGAGGATGCACAAGCCTACGAGCAACGGGGGAATGTCCAGGCCAGCCTTGGGAAATATGATCAGTCGAAAAAAGATCTCGACAAAGCGGTGGAACTGAAACCGAAGCTGGCCAACGCCTATCTTTTGAAGGGCATCCAGTTCGAAAAACTGGGCCAATGGGAGGCAGCCGTCGCCGAACTGCAAAAAGCGATCACGCTTGATCCGGGACTGGCTCTCGCCTACTACAACCGTGAGATTGCCTACCGGCAGCTGGGACAATATCAAAACGCTCTGAAAGACGCGGACAAGGCCGTTGAGCTGGCGCCAACGTTCCCCATGGCCCGCCTGAACCGGGGTGTCGTTCACGGTTTCCTCGGCAACTGGCTTTCGGCGCTGGAAGACTTCAACAAGGCCATCGATCTCAATCCGCAGTTTGAAGCGGCTTACGTCAACCGTGGATTTGCCCGTTTCAACCTGGGCGATTATCAGGGAGCGGTTCTGGAGGCGGAGGATGCCATCCGGCTCAATCCAAAACTTGCCATCGCCTATTTTAACCGGGGCGCCGCCTACGCCAAGCTGGGCAAGGAACCAAAGGCCATGGCGGATATGAAAACCGCCGCGGAGCTGGGGCATAAAGGCGCGCAGGATTTTGTAGAGAAAAAGAAAATCGCCGAAGCGCAAAGACAAACGGCAAGCGTCGAGGAGGAGCCGCAAAAGTCCGCCGGAAAGCCGGAGCTTGCCGCGAGCCGGGATGAGGCGTCCTCACAGCCCCAGCCAAAAGCGGAGCTCCCCATCGCGCCGATTGCTGAACCGCAAATCAGGACGGACGCGCCCGCCGAAGGACAGCCGCGCTACAAAAACATTCGGGGGGTTGTTCTTTATGACGGCAGAATCATCGAAGGGCAAATCATCAATATGAATACGGAGACCGTGAACATCCGCACCCGGGATGGGAACATTCTATCCTTTTCCTTTCTGGAAGAGGTGAAGAATTTTTTGAAAGCTCAGGACTCAAGACCCTAAATCATCAACGGACACTGGCCGTGCCGCTATTTCATTTCCATGCTTTTACCATGACATAGGGACAGGTGGGCACAGGTTTGCGTTCAACCGGATGAAACCCGGCCCGCCCCGCGGCGTCAGCCAGTTCGTCTTCCGACAGGCTCTGGCCGAAGACAACGTGGCGCAGTCCCCAGAAAAGAAGAGCCTCCGGCACCAAAGGGATGGGAAAACGTTTGACGAATTTCCGGAGCACATCATCCGGCGCTTCGCGGTCCGTTTCGGCAATCATCAGGCAGCCGCCCGGTTTGATGACCCGCCGCAGCTCCTTCAGCCCGCTGTGAGGATCGGACCAGTGCTTGATCGACCCCACGCTGACCGCCGCGTCAAAGACCGCCTCCGGAAACGGCAGCCTCAAAACATTGCTCTGCTGAAAAGAACAGTTGAAGATGTTTCTCTCCCGGCGATAACGCTCGGCCCTGAAAACCTGCATTCGGGAGAAATCGATTCCCGTAAATCGGGCGTCAGGATGGCGCGACGCCAGCAACAGCGACAGATAGCCCCGGCCCGCACCCGCCTCGAGAATCCGAGCCCGGTCCGGCAGTGCCAGATCTTCCGCAATAGATTCGTAGAGCCCGACAATCAGAGGGTATATCCGCTGGTTGTAAAGGGATCCCATGACATCCCAGACGAGGCGCGCGT
>CAZVGQ010000136.1:0-4041 GCA_964626775.1 uncultured Smithella sp.
AAAAGGTCGACGTTGTTTTTCATTTGGCGGGCGATACGAGCACCTGGTCAAAAAATAACGCCCGGCAGTTCAGGATTAATGTGGAAGGCACCGTCCATATGCTGGATGCGGCTGTTGAAAAGAAAGCCGAGCGTTTCATCTACACGTCATCGATCTCCGCCTTCGGATTTCACGATGGTCCCGTATCAGAAGAGACGGTTTCCACGGCAATAAAGTCGGGCGTGAATTACCACAGAACTAAATTTTGGGCGGAGCAGGAGGTTCATAAAAGAAGCGGAAAACTCAAGACGGTGATTCTGAATCCCTGCAACGTCATTGGCCCCTATGATCGGGTGAATTGGGCTCAAACCATTCGGGGCATTTACAACGGGAAAATTGACGGCTACCCTCCGGGGATTGGCACCTTTGCCCACGTGAGGGATATTGCTCGTGCTCATGTACAGGCGGGCATTCGGGAGGGGTTGGAAAGACAGTATGTTCTGGGGGGAACGCAGGCGACTTTTAAAGAGGCGTTTGACACGATCGCGTCGGTCTTGAACAAGAAGCCTTTGGATAAGGCCCTGTCAAAACCGATGCTGCGGGCGGCCGTGTTCATCTTCCAATTAAAATCATGGATCGATAAAAAAGAACCCGCGCTCTCCCTGGAGAAGTACAAAAGGATTGTCGGAAGACAGATCATCGATGACCGCAGGGCCATCCGGGATCTGGACCACAGAAAGACGCCGCTGAAGAAAATGTTTGAAGACAGTTACAACTGGCTGCTGCAGGAAAATTTACTGAAAGAATAATTTGTGGAAAGGATGAAGGAGACCCTATGAGCGAAGAATGCGCAAGCAAAACCAAAAAACAGGGATGGGAACTGATCACCGATGCGTTTGTAAAACGCGGGGTAGAGTTTCTTTTTACGGTGCCGGGGGAAAGCATATCTCCCGTCCAGCGGGCCTGCGAAGGCACTTCCATCAGAATCATTTCCACCCGCCACGAACAGTCGGCGACGTTTATGGCCGAAACCTACGGCAGAATGACCCGAAAGCCGGGAATTGTAGTCGTTACGTACGCCCCCGGTTTTACAAATACCCTGTCGGGAATACAAAATGCAAACCTATCCAATTCTCCCCTGATTCTGATTGCTGGGGCGCATGGGAGAAAAGCACCGGACCGGCTGGGTCTTCAGGATATGAAGCAGGAGCCCATCATCCAGTCCATGGTGAAGAAATCCCTGGTCTGCACCCAGGCGGAGCGGATTCCGGAGTATATCGACATGGCATTTCGTTATGCCGGCAACGGACGGCCCGGCCCGGTGTTTCTGGAGCTGCCCGTTGATGTCCTCACCGCGACGGTTGATCCAACAGCCGTCAAGCATCTGGCGACAACGATTCAGTCGCGGCCCGTTGACCAAAACGACGTCCGGAAAATGATGGAGATCATCCGGAATTCGAAAAAGCCGATGATCGTAACCGGAAGCGGAGCCTATTATGCCGATGCGGGACCAGCGCTAATTTCTTTTGTTGAAAAAACGGGAATCCCCGTATTCACCAGTAAATTTTCAAGGGGCCTGATTCCGGATACCCACCCGCTGTGTTTCGGATCTTCCGTGGCGATCACTCCCGGCTGCGCTGTTTGGGCAACCGTCCTGTCGGACTGCGTTATCCTTCTGGGGACTCGCCTGTGCCTCTATCATGCAAACGGGGACTTATATAACCCGGCTGCGCGGATCATCCAGGTCGATATCGAGCCGGAGGAGATCGGCAGGAACCGTTCTTCCGATCTGGCTGTTTTTGCCGATATCAAAGGGCTTCTGGATCAGTGCAACGCTTTCATCGACGCGGAGGAGATCGGAAATTCTCTCCAGGATACATTTAAACCCTGGATCGATGAACTTCGAAAAGAGCACAGGGAGCGCAAAGAGTTGCAGAAATTCATTACGGAAAGCAAAAACATCCCGATTCACCCGGCGAGGCTGGCAAAAGAAATCGACGACTTTATGGACCGGGCGGATGACGTCGTCGTGACGGACGGCGGCGATCTGCCGTCATGGGTGCTCACGACCAGAACATGCCGCGGCACCTGGAATGAAATGGCCTCGGGACTATTCGGCTGTCTCGGCGTCGGCTTGCCATACGCGAATGCGGCAAAGCTTGTGCGTCCCCAAAGCAGGGTTTTGCTCTGTTCCGGCGACGGCTCCATGGGATTCAATTTTATGGAACTCGAAACCTCCATCCGCAAGAAAATTCCGATCGTCGTTGTGATCGGCAACAATAATCTCTGGGGGATGACCTCCAACAGCATGAGAGGCAGATTCGGCCACCTGGTGCCGGATACCGTTGAACTGGATTTTGTACCCTATCATAAAATGATGGAAGCGCTCGGCGGCAAAGGGATGCTGGTTGAAAAACCGGAGGATATCCGGCCGGCCCTGGAAGAAGCCTTTGCTTCAGGGAACACGACCGTCATCAATGTGATGATGGATCCCTCCGTGATCGGTCCGGCATCGGAGGCGATGGCCTCGTTAAAGGACGCGGAGGTCTAGTCCGGCGAGGAAGGAAATCAGAGAAAATGGGGAGGTGCAATTTGTCGACAAAACAGTTTCGGAAGGGCAAATTTTCATCCTGGTATGTTCTGATCATATGCAGCCTCCTTTATATGATCAATTACATGGATCGCCAGGTTTTATCGATCACCGTCGAATACATGAAAGCCGACCTCGGCTTGACGGATACGGAAATAGGAATCATCCAGACCACTTTTTTTGCGAGCATGGCGGTGTTTGCATTTCCCGCCGCCTATCTTGCAGACCGCTGGAGCAGAAAAAAGGCCGTCTCTCTGATGGGCATTGTCTGGAGCGTTTTTACCTTCCTTACGGGTCTCGGCAGGAATTTTCTGAGCATTATCATCCCCCGCGCCCTGGTCGGCATTGGCGAGGCGGGGTTTACTTCCGGCGGAATTCCGATGATCGCGGCCGCATTTTCCGCAAAGGCGCGCGCTAAAGCCATGGGCATCTTCAATATGGCCATGGCTATCGGAGCGGCACTGGGCGTGGTTCTGGGAGGATACATTGCCCAGGCGCATGGCTGGAGAATGGCGTTCTACATCTTCGCGATTCCCGGCATCGTTCTCAGTCTGCTCGCACTTCTGATGAAAGATTACAGTGCGGCGGAAGACAAGGATGAACCGGCGCAGAAAACCACCTTTCTCAGGACGATCACCACACTTTTTAAAATACCAACTCTCCGCTGGATATATCTGGGATATGCCATGCAAAATATTATGTTCTTTTCATTTCTGACCTGGGGACCGGCTTTTCTCATGCGCACCCAGCAAATCGACTCGACCAAGGCCGGCATGATCATCGGGCTTATTTCCATTATGGCCATTATCGGGGCTGTTCTGGGAGGCGTGTTGGCGGATTCCTGGCAGAAGCGAAAGGAAAACGGACGAATGCTGACGGCAACGTTTGGATTGTTGTTCTCATCCATACTATTGATCGCAGCGATGTGCCTGGAATTCAGGGGTTTCGGATTCGTTGTCGGCATTCTATACGGCATTATCGCGATTATTCCAATTCCGGCCATCACGGCCGTCACGCAGGATGTGGCACCCCCCTCCGTGAGAAGCGCATCGTGGGGCATGAATGCTTTTTGTTGCTATGTTTTAGGAGGCGCATGGGCGCCCATGATTGTCGGGATCATATCGGACCGATTAGGTGGAGGAGGATACGGTTTAAAAATAGGGCTCTTGATTACGACGACGGGCGGTTTTATCGGATCCCTATTTTACTGGATCAGCTCAAGAAGCTATGCCGCGGATTTGAAGAAAGTGGAAGAATAAACGGTTTACGGACGGCTCGCAGGGGACGGACGGGAACATTCTCCCTCTGCCTCCTTCAATACACCGGGCAGGTTTTTCGCGGTTACGGGGATGACGCCCCGCCTTCTCCAACGGACTTGCGATATTCCCGGATCAGCACCTTTTTGGGAAGGCACCTGACCAATAACCTTTTCGGCATTGATTTCACTTTCGATCACGGCGTCAAGGTCTGGT
>CAZVGQ010000137.1:0-4035 GCA_964626775.1 uncultured Smithella sp.
CGCCCAGCGCGGCAAGCGCCAGAGGAACCCCCATTCCGGCGTACAGCCCGAACCAACCACAGCCTGCAAAGGCCGCGACGCGCGACATGCCGTCCCAGAAAACAATGGTGCAGCGATTTTCCAGATCTCTCGAGGAAACCATCAGAATGACGCCTAGAAAAAAAAGGAAAACAGCGGGAAACATGAGCCAGAAGGGATGGTCGGGCGGCTTCACACCCGCCCAGCGAATCACGCCGGGCATCGTGAAAAGGACGCCCAGCAGGACATTTAAAAGACCGGTCAGAAATACAAATTTTTTCACGTCATCCTCCTTTCTCCGCGCATTTGATCGGCAGGTCGGAAACCCCCCGAATCCATCGAACCAGGTCGGCATACAGGACGTCTTCGTTGTCGATCTCGAGCGAAATGGCCTGATGCGGGCACCGTTCCACGCAGCGGCCGCAGCCGGCGCAGGAATCTCCGATCACCGCCGTTCCATTTTGCAGAACAATATCCGCAAGGAAACACTGCTCCACACATGCGCCGCAGCCCCGGCAGACGTCGCTGTTCACCCGGACCGACAGGCCGGGAAGCTTCTGGCAGGCACCCTGCAGGGACGGGCCCCGGTTTTTCATATGCGTGCGATACAGACAGTTTGTGTCGTCGCAGTAGCAGATGAACATGAGATCATGGAATCTCGTCTGAAAAGCGACCGGATCAATCCACACGTGGGCGACGTTGGCAATCAGGCCCGCTTCGGCGGCGCGATCCACGTGGCGGAACGCTTCCTCTCGGGTCGCCCTTCTTCCATGGCTGGGATGAATCCGGCGAATGGCCGGGCCCAGCGCCATGCACCCGATGTCCCGCGGCAGGAAAGAAGATTTGTTGTGTCTTCGGCAAATGCATTCGTCGAAGATGAACAACTCGTCCACATTCGCCAGAAGTCTTTTGACGACGCGGCGGGGCATCGCCACGTTTTCGGGGCGCTGAACCTCGATATTGAGGGGGATGGAGCTCACTTCATTATACGGCCGCATGAAAAAAGGATAAATCAGCCATTTCAAGACCGGGACATTGCTGAGCCGCTTCCCCGCTTGAATAACCGGCCACGCGAGTTGGACGGCCTGCCTGACGAAATTCTTTCCGGGACCGTATTGGAGGTTTAACATGTCCCTTCTAGAGGCACATAATTTCTTCTTCGGTCAAATCTTCAACACGAACGGGATCAATTCCCTTGATCATGGCGGCCAGCTGCTTGTTGGAGACTTCCGGCCAGGTATGGACGATACGCCATTTGTTGTCTTTCGCCCAACTGAAAAACTGCCAGGCGAGGCATTTCTTGCAGTGCACCTTCTTTTTCTTGAGGTATGCGTCTCCGGTCAGTCCCTCAAGTTCCTTATGCTTGGGACATTTCACCTCGATGCAGTATGTCCCCGATTTGTATTCTCTGCTCATGGATGCTCCCTCTTTTCTCCGCCGCCGGCCGACGCCGGAAACGAAACGGTTAACAGGCCTGTCGAATTCCACGGATGCCCTGTTTCGACGTGAAACTATAGGGTGTCCGTTTTGGGTTGTCAAGCGATAGTTTGGCGGGGCTATCTGAAAGCGGCGGAAGCGGCCGGCGCGACGGGCCCTGCTCCGCTGAATCCTTTGCCGCGCGCGACCCGCGAAGCCTTCCTTGAAGACGCTATGAATCCTTCATGACCAGTGAGAAAATCTGTTTTTTGGTTTTCTCGGTATAGGCGAAATAATCGAAAGCCTCCTGATCAATCAGGTGCTGGAAGATCGTTCCCTGAATCATCGAGACGATCGTGACGGATGTAAAGCGCACATCCTTCACCGCAAAGATCCCCTTGGTCATGCCTTCCTGAAGAATGGCCTCAATCTCATCGCGGTAGCTCTGAAAAAGCTTCACCATCGCCTGACGGAGCCGTTTGTTGCGGTTAATCTGCGCCAGAAAATCGACCAGCACGCTGAAATACGCTTTTTCCTTATGCACCAGATCAAACGCCTCGTTGCAGAAAGCCAGGAGCTTCTCCCGCGGATCTTCCAGCGACGACAGCGCTTTGCCCAGATCATTCTTGAGATTGGCGTTCATCCCCTTCAATAATTTAAACAGGAGATCTTCTTTGTTCTTGAAGTAATAGTGGACCAGCCCCGTGGATAGGCCGGCTTCTCTCGCGATGTCCTTGATGGTGAAATCCGAATAGCCTTTTTCACCGACCACTTTGTACGCCGCCCGGGTCAACTGGACCCGTCTCAGATGGATTAAATCATTTCTGTTTCGTTCTTTCATCACATTCCTTTAGGAAGCAACAAATCTTATTTTTCATTATGCCCGGATTTTTGACCCGCCTTACATGTGACCGGAATTTTCCAGCGCATCGTGGGGCAGCACCTCTTGAAGAGGCGTCCGTCTTTACGGGAAAGGGAGCATAGGGAAACTTCACTTTGATGTCAATGAAATATTAGCACAACAGGAATAGCGATCGCGCCTTGCCGCGCCTTTTCGTTGACACACCGGTTCTTTTTTCCTATACTCGCTGCGCCTCAAAAGCACGACGTCTTTTATGCATAAGGAGAAAAGTGAAGATGATTCCTTTCCGGAAGCCGCTGCTCAAAACCCTGAAAGCCGCCACCGCCTGCTTCATGGCTCTTGTCCCTTCCCGGAAAAGCATGGTGCTTGAAGGACCGGGGAGTATTGGGAAACTCCCTGATCTGATGAAAAAACAAAATATTGAAAAACCTCTCGTGATTACGGATCGCGTGCTGATGGAAAAACATATCCCCGCCGGCCTTTTGGAAGCATTCAAAGCCGCCGGCATGCCCTGCGCGGTCTATGACGGCGTGCAGCCGAACCCTTCCATTGAAAATGTTGAGGAAGCTTACGGGCTGTATGTAAAAAACGGCTGTGACGCCGTAGTCGGTTTCGGCGGCGGCTCGCCCATGGACTGTGCAAAGGTGGTTGCCGGCAGAGCGGTCCGGCCCCGACGGACGGCCGACCAACTGGGGGGATACTTCAAAATCATGCTGCCGTTCCCAAAAAGACTCCCCCGCATCATTGCCGTGCCGACCACCGCAGGCACAGGAGCGGAAACCACCAGCGCCGCGGTCATCACCGACAATGGAAGAAACACCAAGTACACGGTGAACGACTTTCTGATCCATCCGCACGTCATCGTGCTCGATCCGGAGCTTACCTGCGGCCTGCCGCCGTTCTTCACGGCCATCACCGCCATGGACGCTCTGTCGCATGCCGTTGAGGGCTACATCGGCGGCGCGCACTGCACGTTTTCCGACGACTATTCGGAGAAGGCGGTCCGGATGATTTTCGGCCATATCGACCGGGTGTACAATAACGGCGGCGATTTGGAAGCGCGCGGCCAGATGATGCTCGCCTCCTATTACGCCGGCATCGTCCTCAACCGTGCATTGACCGGTTATGTCCACCCGTTCGCCCACAAGATCGGCGGCATGTATCATCTGCCTCACGGACGGGTCATCGGCGCGGTGATGCCGCTGGTTCTTGAATTTTACGATCAGACGGTCAGCCGCCGCCTCGCCCGCCTGGCCGATGTCATCCACGTCTCAAAACCCGGCATGAACCCGCCTCAGAAAGCGTCCGCATTCATTGCGTCCATCCGCGGCTTTAACCGCGCCTACGGCATCGGCGCGACCATTCCAGAGCTTCGGGAAGCGGACTTTCCGGCCATTGCAGAATCGGTGCACGGGGAATGCATTCCCTATCCGGTTCCCAGAATCATGGACGACCGGGACATTTTCAGAATCTTAAAGGCATTAAAAGGGCAAACCGAATATTGAAGATTCTCCACGGCAAGCCGTGGAGAATCTTCAATTATTGTCCGCGCGTGCCTGCCATAAACTGATCTTCCGTAATTTCCATGATCTCGGACTGCGGCAGCGTCACTTTGTTTTTGGACACCTGATCTTTAAACTGGATGACGCCACTGCCCTTGTTGTCGATGCTCTGCGTATAATAAACATTTTTGGAAACCGGATCGACAACCTTGTAATAGCTGGCGCATCCCCAAACGG
>CAZVGQ010000138.1:0-4017 GCA_964626775.1 uncultured Smithella sp.
TCGCGGTTCTTTTGATCGTTGCCGTCATCGCGGGCTGGATCGGCGGCATTGCCGGCGTCATCCTTTGCGTTCTTGCCGGAATGCTTCTCTCCAGTGTGGTGTCGGGATACTGCCCGCTCTACCCCATGCTGGGCATTAAAAAGACGATGTAGCGGAACCATAAAAGAAAAGAACAAGACTGTTTAAAAATCCACAGGAGCCCCGGCCTATGTCCCGAAAACGCTCCGCTGACGATCCCGAACAAAAAATCGACAGAAACGAAAAAGCGGACAAAAGCGCGCAATCAACGGAAAGCCCGCTCACAAGCGCTGAAACGCTTCGGAGCGTCCTCGACGGTGTGTCGTTGCTGATCGCGTATATTGACCGTGAGGAAAGATACGGATTCGTGAACCGGGCCTACGCGAACTGGTACCGTGTTCGGCAGGAAGATATGATCGGGAAAAAAGTTTCCGAACTTCTGAAACCGGACGCTTATGAAAGGGCCTCGGCCAACATCAAAAAAGCGCTGGGCGGACAGTCCGTTTCGTACGAAAACCAAGTAGTCGATCCGGAAGGCCGGGAAAGGCTCATGAGCGTAACCCATGAGCCCTATTACAGCGGCGCCCGAGTCATAGGATTGGTTGCCACGCTCACGGACGTAACCGAACGCAGGCGGGCGGAGGCCGCCCTGCAGGAGAGCGAACAACGGTTTCGCATCCTCACGGAATCCTCTCCGACAGCCGTCATGCTCTTCCAGGACGACAAATGGATCTACGCGAATTCCGCCGCTGCGGAAATCACCGGTTATTCGGTCCGGGAACTCCTGTCCATGAATTTCTGGGATTTTGTCCACCCCGACGACCGTCAAATCGTCATGCAGCGCGGCCGAAGGCGACAAAGCGGCGAAACCGTGACCCCTCGCTACCAGTTTAAGATCCTCTGCAAGGACCGTTCGGTCAAATGGGTGGATCTTTCGGGCGAAACCATCACTTTCGGCGGAAAGTCCGCCGGCGTTATTTCGGTGATGGACATCACCGAGCAGAAATGCGCAGCCGAAGAACTCCGGGAACGGGAGCGGCAGCTGTCCTCCATGATTTCCAATCTGCCCGGCTTCGTTTACCGCTGCGCGAACGATCACGACTGGACGATGACCTTCATCAGCGGACAGTGCGCCGACCTCACCGGCTATTCCGCCTCCGATTTCCTGCGGAATAAAATTACCTTCAACGAGATCGTTCGTCCGGATTACCGGGAACCCCTTAGAGAAAAGTGGCAGGAGACGCTGCGGCGCAAAGATTTTTTCGAAGAAGAGTATCCGATTATCGCCGCTTCAGGGGATACCAGATGGGTATGGGAGCGCGGACGCGGCGTTTTCGATCCGGCGGGGGAGCTGCTCTTTCTGGAAGGTTTCATCTGGGACATCACGGATCGCATGCGCGAAGAGCAGGAAAAGGAAAAACTGCAGGCCCAGTTGACCCAGGCGCAAAGGATGGAGTCCATTGGAAGGCTTGCCGGAGGCATCGCCCACGATTTCAACAATATGCTGTCCGTCATTCTGGGACGCGTGGACATGGGCATGATGCGGGTGGACCCCGCCCAACCTCTGTACAGGGATTTGGAGGAAATCCGGAAAGCCGCCGAACGCTCCGCCAATCTCACCCGCCAGCTCCTGGCCTTCGCGCGCAAACAGACCGTGTCGCTGAAGTTGCTCGATCTGAATGAAACCGTGGAAGGAATGCTGAAGATCCTTCGAAGGCTCATCGGCGAAGATATTGAGCTCACCTGGCTGCCGGGCAAAAACTTGTCACCGGTCAAAATCGACCCCGGCCAGATGGACCAGATTCTCGCGAATCTTTGCGTCAACGCCAAAGACGCCATCAAAGACGTCGGCCGCATCACCATTGAAACGGGAACCGCGGCGCTCGACGAAGCTTTCTGCGCCGGCCACAGGGGTTTTGTCCCCGGAGACTACGTAACGCTTTCCGTCAGCGACAACGGCTGCGGAATGAACGAAGAAACGCAAAACAGTCTTTTTGAACCTTTCTTTACCACCAAGGATATCGGCCAGGGCACAGGTCTGGGTTTGTCCACCGTGTACGGCATCGTCAAGCAGCACAGCGGCTTCATTAACGCGGAAAGCGAACCGGGCAAAGGCTCGACCTTCACCATCTATTTGCCGCGGCATGAGGGCAGGACTGAACCGGTCAGGAAGGGAAACGATCCGGCCCTTACCGGAACGGAGACCTTGCTGCTGGTCGAGGACGAACCGGCGATTCTGGAAATGACCCGAATGATGCTCCATCGCCTCGGCTACACCGTGCTGACCGCCGGCAAACCTGCGGAAGCAATTGAACTGGCCCGGAAGCACACGGGGCAGATTCATCTTCTGATGACCGACGTGGTCATGCCCGAAATGAACGGGCGGGACCTGGCCAAAAGCATCACATCCCTCCATCCGAACATCCGGCGCCTTTTCATGTCCGGATACCCAGCCGACGTCATCGCCCGCCAGGGCGTCCTGGACGAGGGGGTTCATTTCATTCAGAAACCGTTTTTGATGAAGGATCTGGCGGCCAAACTGCGCGGCGCGATGAAAGACAAATAAAACCTGTGTTGTGATTTCATAGTAGGCCAGCGCCGTCATCAGGGAAAGGTAGGACGGAACCTGGAGGACGTTGGCGATTTTTAAACAAATCCAGGCGCGAGAGACTTTCCCACTTCCATGCGGTGGTGTAGAAGCCGTTTTTCAGCCGGACCAGCGTTCCCTGCCGGACATGACGGCTGCACCAGACACGGGTGGAATCCGGCTGAAGCGCAAGCCGCTGCGCCGCAGAGCAGCCTTCACCCTTTTTTCAACGGCATCGGCTGGACCCATCTTTTATGGTCGCCGTCGTAATACCATTTGTCGGGAAAGCCGCGTCGGCGGACGAAGGTGGGATGTTCGGCCCATCTTAGCAGATCCTGATAGGCGTCATGAATCCTGCGGAAGGCGGCGGCCGTCCCCCCGGCATCGGGATGATGAATTTTTACCTGGCGGCGGTAGGCGTTCTTAATGGTCCTGTGCAATTCACGGGAAGCAAGATCCGCTTTGGACATATCCAAAAGCAGGATACTTTCCGGTTTGACGCCGGGAACCTTCACCCACCTGGGGCGCTTGAGCCCATCGGCCAGGGCCAGCCTTTCCGCCATTTCCAAAACGCGCCTCGAAGCCAGATAGTTTTTGGTCGTCCTTTTTTCCTCGGCCCACCAGGCATCCCCCAGCCGGTTGCTCATCCTGCCGAAATCTTCCGCCGGTTTGACGCCGGCAGTGCGGCGCGCTTTGTAGCGGAATACTTCCCGAATGCCGTGCGGAACCACGTCGAGGACAATCAGCGTATCCGTGAAATAGAATGTCGCGTAGCGCGTATTCAGGGCCTGCAGCAGGCCGCTTCTTGTATTGAGTTTCTGACGGAGCTGCTGGCGGCACCGAATGGAGCAGTAGCGGCGCTTTCCGATGTTTCCTGCGCCGCAGGAAAGACAAACGCTCTGTTGGGAAGAATGATCGGAAGTTTTGCTTTTGACCAACATGTCGTGCTGTGAATCAGCCGGCGGTTCGAAAAACCGCCGGCCTTGTCTCTCCTCCGAAGTTTTACCTTGCCGCCAGGTATCCCCTGGCCAGGGCCTTGTTGACGTGCAAAACGCCCTTGTTCATCTCTTTCATCGGATAATCGGCGGTGATCACGGGAAGCGCGTCGGCGTCGGCCTGGGTTTTGACCACCGATCCACCCGGCACATAGCGTCCGTCCGCCACCCGGACGCCGATTAACATAGCACCCGGCTCAATGACGCAGTTTTTCCCGACGAACGATTTGAAGACCAGCGCCCTCATCCCCACAAAGGTGTCGTCCATCACAACGGCCGGTCCGTGAATATGCACCTGGTGCGCGAGCGATACACGGCTTCCCACATACACCGCGTATTTTTTTCCGTCCACAACCATTAGATTTTTTTCCACGGGCTTGCCGTCCAGCTCCGTTTCCAGCGCGTGAATGATCACGC
>CAZVGQ010000139.1:0-3980 GCA_964626775.1 uncultured Smithella sp.
ATTGGCCCTTGACAAACGCAAATATAGTTGCATAATACAACCATTATGAAAAATGAAAATCAAGCCGGATTAATGAACGTTTTTATTGGACTTGCCCAGGCGACCCGATATTTCAGGCAGGATGCAGCTTTTTGCGAGGGGGTTACGTTTCACCAGTACATTATTCTGGATGCCGTGGTGAAAAATGAAGAGCTGAATATTTCAGATTTGCACCGGATTCTTTCCGTGGAAAAGAGTACGACCACCCGGCTGGTCAACCCCCTGATTCAAAAAGGCCTTTTAACCCGCCGGAAATCCAGCCACGATTCCAGAGCCTTTGTGCTGACGCTTACGAAGGAAGGCAGAAATACTCATAAAAATGTTCAGTTATGCCTGAAAGGATTTCTTAATAAAATAGCCGATCATCTGCCGGGGGACAAAAGCGATGATATTTTGCAGTCCGTGCAGGTTTTCTTGGGCGCCGTAAAGAATGCGGCCGGTGTTTGCGATTGTTGTAAATAGGATAAAGGGGTAAATATGGAAGAAAATACAAAAAGCCTTGGCGCGGGCGGCAAATTCGAGTTCCCGATCATTCAGGAACCAGCGGGATGCGGCTGCGGCGGAGACAACTCAGCGGATACGGACTATTCGATTTCCAGTTTGGACCAGTCTTTTGTTTCCGGATCCATCTCCACGCCCGCGGGCCTCATACCGAAAGTGTCATCCCGGCTGATGAATCAGGACCGATGGGGAACGATCAAAGCCCGTTTTGGCGTCGGCAGAATGAACTACTCCATCAATCCCGGCCTTTATGCATTAGGCGAACCGGATGAAAATGCGCCCGTCCTGGTCACCGCCAATTATAAAATGAGTTTTGACCGTCTGAGGCAGGCTCTGCCCGGCCGGAACGCCTGGATCCTGGTTCTGGACACCAAAGGCATTAACGTCTGGTGTGCGGCGGGTAAAGGCACGTTCGGCACCCTGGAGCTCCTAAAGAGAATTGAGGCGAGCGGCCTTAAAAAAGTCGTCGGCCACAGAAAAATCATTCTCCCGCAACTGGGCGCACCCGGCGTCGCCGCCCATCAGATTAAAAAGTTCTCTGGATTCAAGGTACACTTCGGTCCGGTTCGCGCCAAGGATATCCCCGCGTATCTGGACGCGGGGCTCATTGCCTCCAAAGAAATGCGAATCGTTACTTTTCCGCTTGCGGACCGCGCGGTGCTCATCCCGATTGAGCTTCATGGCGCGGCAAAACCATTTGTGGCCATATCTCTCGCCCTTTTGATTCTGGCAGGCATCCTGGGCCGATCCGGATTTCAGACCAACCTGCTGCATGACGGCGTGTTTGCCGTTGTTGCGCTCTTCGCAGCCGTTTTCGGCGGAGCCGTTTTAAGTCCGCTGCTTTTGCCCTGGCTGCCGGGGCGGGCGTTCTCCGTCAAGGGTCTATCGATCGGGCTGGTGACGGCCCTCGGACTGATGATGGCAAGAGGCGTTGATGTCGGGCTATGGGCAGGCAGGGTAGAAGTCCTGGCCTGGATCCTGATCATTCCGGCCATCGCGGCCTACCTGGCCATGAATTTTACCGGCGCTTCAACCTACACGTCGCTATCCGGCGTAAAAAAGGAAATGCGGTTTGCTCTGCCTCTGGAAATAACAGCGGGAATTCTCGGCCTCATGGTCTGGATCACGTCACTGATTCTTCGATGGGAGCAATAAAAATGGGAAGCATGGTTTATCTGAAAAATGTTGCCACCCTGGCGCTGGATTCGCAAAAATGCACCGGCTGCGGCATGTGCCTGGATGTTTGTCCCCATGGTGTATTCGAAATGAGCGGCCAAAATTTGCAAATCACTGACCGCAACGCCTGCATGGAATGCGGCGCGTGCAGCAGAAATTGTCCGGCCGGCGCCCTTTACGTGCAATCCGGAGTCGGCTGCGCCGCCGCCGTCATCAACAGTATGCTGGGACGAAACGGCGGAGAATGCTGCTGCGGACCGCAGAACGGTCAAAATCAAACCGCAAAGAGCGGGGGGTGTTGCGGCTGAACCGGCGGTCCCGACCCGGTCAGGATGCTCCGGCCAGCGGGAAGGACGCTGACGGCGTCTCGCGCCCTCCGACAAGATCATAATGCTGTATATATATGATATAATTATATTTATCTATTACGCTCTTGACTTTGACCGGTCTTTCCTGTAAAGGTTTTCCGGTCTTCTAAAAACGACCTCAATACAGTAACGGATAACGGACTTGTACAAAACCTACACTGTCATACCTTCAACAGCGCAAAGAAGGTCGTCCTGTAACCGATCCTCTTTGTTTCACGCCAAAAAATCATTCCCGCCCAAACGGGGGTAAAGGAGGAAATACATCATGAGTAACAGCAGCGCAAAAGAAAGCAGGTTGCCGGTACTCGGCATCAACAGCCTGGGACGCATCGGCAAACTGACCCTGTGGCATCACGTCAACAGAAAGTACTTCAAAGAAATTATCGTCAACCAGGGCCGGGACATCGGCATGGGGATGGAAACCATCGCCCGGCTGATTGAAGCCGACGCGACCTACGGATTGCTCCACCGGTTCTTGTACGGCATCAAAGCCCAGCCATGCATTCAGATTACGGACGAAAAAAACGGCAAGATGCTCATCGACGGCATTCCGGTGACGATTTTGCGGGAACAGCGCAATCCCCTGAATATTCCCTGGCGTGAGTACGGCGCGGACATTGTCGTGGATTGCAGCGGCAGCTTCAAGGATCCGACCGTTCCCGTGGACGACAAAAAAGGCTCCATCCGGGGTCATTTAAACGGCGGCGCCAAAGCGGTCATTCATTCCGCGCCTTTCAAGATCAAAAACAAGGCGCTTGCTGCGCCGGATGACACCACCACGCTGATTTACGGCATCAACCATACGGCGTTCAACCCCAAGAAGCACCTTCTGATTTCCGCGGCATCCTGCACCACGACGGGGCTCGCGCACATGGTCAAACCGCTTCTGGACAACGAGGAAACCAGCACCATTCTGACGGCGTCCATGTCCACGATTCACGCCGTGACCAATACGCAGAGCGTTCTGGACAAGCTGCCCAAGGCGGGCGAGAAAGACATCCGCAAAACGCGCAGCATTCTCAACAATATCATTCTGACCTCGACCGGCGCGGCCAAGGCCCTGGCCGAAGTCATTCCGGAAGTCAAAAACATCGGCTTCATGGGCGATTCCATCCGGGTTCCGACCAACACCCTTTCGCTCATCGTGCTCAACGCGACGTTCCAGGCCCGGAACAACGACAAGGCGGCAGCGGCGGGCCTCGACACCAAAAAGCTCAATGATATTTATGCGAAGGCCGCCGAGGACAACCCGCTTGTCCGTTTCACCATGCAGCAGAATGTCTCCACCGATCTGATCGGCGAAGACGCGGCGGTCATTATCGAAGGGCAGTTCAATCACACCCGCACGGCTTTCATACCGGTCGACCTTTCCCACATTCCGAATCTGCCGCCGGACCTCGTCAAGAGTCTTGGCGAAAAAATGCTTCAGGTTCCCGTGGTTCATGCCAAGATTTTCGGCTGGTACGACAACGAATACGGCAGCTACACCAACCGGATGGGAGACCTGACCGTCTACATCCATAAAAACATCCAGTAAGCCGCCGGAAACGGAAGCTCTCTTTGAACAAGCCGCGGCAAAGGTCCCTCTTGTTCCTTCAAACGCGAACCCTCGTTTTCCTTCACGGGAAAACGAGGGTTTTCTTTTGGAAAGCTCGCGCGGGACAACTCGGCGAAGTTCATGTGAAAAGTACATAATACACATCCGTCATTGCGAACCCCGACATGTCGGGACGAAGCAATCTCATAAGTTTTCGACGTTTAAAGAGATCGCCACGTCGCTTTCGCTCCTCGCGATGACAAAATAAAGCTTTCCATGTATCAGGTAAAAAGGAGATAAATTTTTTTTGACGCGGAACGTCTTACAGGACAAGGGAAGCGTATGGAGCCGATTCCAGG
>CAZVGQ010000140.1:0-2029 GCA_964626775.1 uncultured Smithella sp.
ACATTGCCGCAAACGCACGTGATGGTGGTTGCCTTGTAGTCCGGATGAATCCCTGTTTTCATTGATCTTTTCCTCCCGGCTTCCGATCGTCCATGACGGTCATGAGCCTCTGTCATTTTAACAAGATGTGCTGCCTATACCATAAACTTTGAAAATTCAAGATATTTCTTACGAATTCATGGAATCCAGGAACTCCTGATTGGTGTCCGTCTTTTTGATCTTTCCGATGATGAATTCCATCGCGTCCACCGGGTTCATTTCCTGCAGCAGACGCCGCAGAATCCAGACGCGGTTGAGATTGTTTTTGGGAATGAGCAGTTCTTCCTTGCGCGTGCCGGAGCGGATCAGGTCGAAGGCCGGGAAGATGCGGCGGTCGGCGATGCGGCGGTCCAGATGCAGTTCCATGTTGCCGGTGCCTTTGAACTCTTCGAAAATGACTTCGTCCATTCGGCTGCCGGTGTCGATGAGCGCCGTGGAAATAATGGTGAGCGAGCCGCCGTTTTCAATGTTGCGGGCCGCGCCGAAGAAGCGCTTGGGTTTGTGCAGGGCGTTGGAATCCACGCCGCCGGAAAGCACCTTGCCGGATGGCGGAACGACAGTGTTATAGGCGCGGGCCAGCCGCGTGATGGAGTCGAGCAGAATAACGACGTCTTTTTTGTGCTCCACCAGGCGCTTGGCTTTTTCAATGACCATTTCGGCAACCTGGACGTGGCGGGTGGCCGGTTCGTCGAAAGTCGAGGAAATTACTTCGCCTTTCACGCTGCGCTGCATGTCCGTGACTTCCTCGGGGCGCTCGTCGATCAAAAGCACCATCAGGACGACTTCCTTGTGGTTGGCCGTGATGCTGTGGGCGATGTCCTGCAGCAGAACGGTTTTCCCGGCGCGCGGCGGGGAGACGATGAGCGCGCGCTGCCCCTTGCCGATGGGAGCGAACAAATCCAGGGTTCGGGTGGAGTAGTTTTCGGAATCGAATTCCAGATTGAGTTTGTCCTGAGGATACAGGGGCGTCAGGTTGTCGAACAGGATTTTATCGCGGGCCTGCTCCGGGCTTTCAAAATTGACTTCATCAACTTTCAGAAGGGCAAAGTATTTTTCGCCTTCCTTGGGAGGGCGGACTTCGCCGGAAATCGTGTCGCCGGTGCGCAGATTGAAGCGGCGGATCTGCGAGGGTGAAATGTAGATGTCGTCCGGGCTGGGCAGATAGTTGTAATCGACCGCGCGCAGGAAACCGAACCCGTCCGGCAGAATTTCCAGGACGCCGGAGCCGGAGATGACCCCGTTTTGTTCCGCCTGGGTTTGCAGGATGGCAAAAATCAGATCCTGACGCCGCATGCCGCTGGCCCCCGGGACTTCCAGCTCCTTGGCCAGATGATTCAGCTCGCTGATGGGCAGCCTCTTGATGTCTTCGATGTTCATAAATTTTTCCTTATTGAATGAATGACAGGCTCGATATTGAAGGGGTGAACGTGTGTGTCTGCATTAATTTTCCGGAAGCAAACGAGGAGACTCGCAATCTTAAAGCAGGTACGGATTTAATATCGGCTTGTTTATTTGAATACTTGAATCGCTCCAACAGGCAGGGCTCGTTGAGCCTCTGACGAATTCGCCGCTACGCTATATGAAACATCGGCGCCTGTCAAGGGATTTTCTTGGTTGGGGCGAAGGCGGGGATTTCCCCCGGAAAATCATGATAAGTTTTCTCTTGATTCCTGGGCCGCGCTGAAATAAATGAAATTAATAAATTTTTTTGACGAGAGGATAAACAAACCATGAAAGAGGCGAACCCCGAAGAAGGGATGGACAAGTCCAAGGGCGCCGGTCCCGGTGAAATTTGTCTGGAGGACCTGAATCCGGATCTGAAGACGGCCTGTGCGCGCGCCGGATGGACGACTCTGGTGCCGGTGCAGGCCATCGCCATTCCTTTTCTGCTGGCCGACCGTGATGTCATGATTCAATCGCGAACCGGCAGCGGGAAAACAGGCGCTTATCTGCTGCCGATTCTGCAGAAAATCGATATGCATAAAAACGC
>CAZVGQ010000140.1:2129-3954 GCA_964626775.1 uncultured Smithella sp.
AAACAGGCGCTTATCTGCTGCCGATTCTGCAGAAAATCGATATGCATAAAAACGCTGCCCAGGCGCTGGTCCTGGTTCCCACCCGCGAACTGGCCCTGCAGGTTTCCCGGGAAGCGCAGATGCTGACCCAGGGGACCGAACTCAAGACGGCGGTGGTTTACGGCGGCGTCGGTTACGGCCCGCAGCTCGATGCCTTCCGGTCAGGCGCCCAGCTGGTGGTCGGCACACCGGGGCGCATTCTCGATCATTTGCTCAAAAACACCCTGACGCTGGATCACCTGCGAATGCTGATTTTTGACGAAGCAGACCGGATGCTCTCCATGGGATTTTATCCGGACATGGTCAAAATCCGCAAATATATTCCAACGGGCAAAATCGCGAGCAGCATGTTTTCCGCCACGTTTCCGCCGCAGGTGATTCGCCTCGCCGGCCAGTTTTTGCGTGATCCCGAACTGTTGAGTTTAAGCGGCAATGAGGTGCATATCGCGGAAAGCGAACATATTTATTATCTTGTGCCGGGGATGCGCAAGGAGCGTTCACTGGTGAGGATTATCGAAGTCGAAAATCCCGCCTCGGCCATTATCTTCTGCAACACGAAAGACACGGTTCATTACCTGTCCGTCGTCCTGAAACGCTTCGGGTACGACGCGGATGAGCTCAGCTCGGATTTGGCCCAAAGCGCGAGGGAAAAAGTGATGGCGCGGGTGCGGCGCGGCGCGCTGCGCTTTCTGGTGGCCACCGATGTGGCGGCGCGGGGCATTGACATTCCCGATTTGTCGCATGTATTTCAGTACGAGCCGCCGGAAGATCCGGAAGCTTACATTCACCGCGCCGGCCGCACCGGGCGGATGGGATCCAGCGGCGTGGTCATTTCGCTCGTCGCGGAAATGGAAAAATTCAAGATCCAAAGCATTGCGCGTTTTTACAATATTTCCATGGAAGAACGCTCCCTGCCCGGCGATGAGGAGCTGGAGCGGGTGGTTACCGAAAGGATCACCGCTCTTCTGGAGGCGCGACTGCGCGGCCGCGACAACATCCAGATTGAGCGCATGCAGCGCTTTAAGCCGCTGGCGCGCAATCTGGCTCAATCCGAAGATGAGCTGGCCATCATCACCATGCTTCTCGACGATTACTATCAGCAGTCTCTGCATACGCCGCCCGCCCAACCTGCGGCGGATGACGCGGAGGAAGCGGGAGCGGCCGGACCGAAACCGAAGCCGAAGCCCCAGCTCCAGCGCCCGAATAAAAGGCCGCGGTCAAGAAACCGGAAGGAGAAAAAGCCGCAGCTGTAAGGTGTTGACTTTTCAGGCGCCGTGATTTAATACCCAAGATAATTCAAAGAGAAAACACAGGGGATTTGTGAGGCCATGAAGAAGAAGGATTTGTTGAATAAAACCGTCGAGCACATCGACATCACGAAAATCAACGCCGTGGAAATCATCAAGGCCATGAAAAAGATGTCTTTTTCAGCGAGGGACCTGGCCTCCGCCGCCGACATTTACGACCGGATGCTCAAAGAGAAAAACTGCGCGGTGATTCTGACGCTGGCCGGTTCCACCAGCGCGGCGGGCTGCATGCAGGTGTATGTGGACCTGGTGAAGAACAACATGGTGGACGTGATTGTGTCGACCGGCGCGTCGATTGTGGATATGGATTTCTTTGAAGCCCTGGGCTTCCGGCACTATCAGGGAACGCCGTTCGTGGACGACAAGCTGCTGCGCAGCCTGTATATCGACCGCATCTATGACACGTTCATCAGCGAAGACGATCTGCAGCACTGCGACAAAACCATCAAGAAAATCGCCGATGCGCTTCCGGCGCGTCC
>CAZVGQ010000141.1:0-3926 GCA_964626775.1 uncultured Smithella sp.
GCGCCGCCGCGTCAAACTCCTGAAATTCTTCCGTCGCCGTGCCGCCGAGAACATCAAGCCCCGAAAAGCGACCCCGGATGCTGATGTTTAACAGATTCGACCGAAGTACCCCGGGGTTTTTCCCGGATTTCACGGCAGCGCTCTGATCGTCGGGATCAGCTGCGGCAATGCCCGGATTCACCGCAACCGGTTCTATGGATTGCCCTTCTTTGGGCCCCGGTCGAGACGAAGCCTCACGGGCATGGGACGTCGCCTGCGCGGGTCCGATCATGAGCAGGATTGCAAAAGCAAAAAAGAAGAGGCAGCGAACAAGGAAAGCATCCTTTCTCCTGCCGCTTTCCGCTTCCGGGAAAATCGGCTTTCCCTGCTCTTTTTGTTTGCCCGGGCAGATGGTCTTCATCCCGCCTCCCGGATCAACGACTCCACTCGCCACTCGTTGCTCATCTTCCTATAATCCATTGCCCCTGGCCTATCACACCTGTAGGGAACGGTCGCGACCGTTCCCGAAAGTTCAACACCTTATTTCTGTCACCTCTCGCCCATTGCCTTGAATGAGTCATGGTTCGACGAGCTCACCATGACACATCCCTTGTCATCCCGAGTCTGTCGAGGGACACCATCCACTAAAACAAGGCTGTTCCTCTTTATTCCGGTCTCTTCTATATCATAAAACTCCGGTCCGTCAAAAGCGTTCGCGGAGCTTGACTTTTGCGCGAAGTCCTGCTGAATTGTCGGCCATGAACCGCTGTCCTTCTGATTCGGCAGAACCAAAAATCCGCACGGCTTTCATTCTGGGCGCGGGGCTGGGCACCAGACTCCTGCCGCTCACGCAAAACTTGCCCAAACCGCTGCTGCCGGTCGGCGGGCGCCCGATCATCACTTACGCGATGGCGCATCTGCGCAACGCAGGCGTCACGCGGTTTATCATCAACACGCATCACCGCCCTGAAAAATACCAGGAAGCGTTCCCGGAGAGCCGCTGGGGGAACATTCCCATCATCTTCCGCCACGAACCCGTGCTTCTGGACACGGCGGGCGGCATTAAGAACATCGAGGATTTGATCGCGCAGGACCGCCGCTTCATCGTTTACAACGGCGATATCATCACCAACCTTCCGCTTGCGCCCCTGATCGAAAGGCATGAGGAGCTTTGCACGGAGGCGACGCTGGCGCTGCGCAGCCGGGGGCCGCTGACGAATGTCCGTATTGACTCTCGGGGATTTATCTGCGATATGAGGGACACTTTGCGCAACCCGGGCGTCCAGTCCTGCCTTTTCGCGGGGATTTATGTTCTGGAAACCGCCTTTCTGCGGCGGCTGACGTTGGGAAAAATCGAATCGATTGTGCTTCCGCTCATCGAGAGCATCCGGCAAAATCCCCGGTCCGTCGGCGGAATCGTCATCGATGAAGGCTTCTGGCACGATCTGGGCACGATGGAAGAATACGCTACACTACGCGATCAGACCTTATGAACCGGGATATTCGACAATTTGTAAATCATCATCTGGGCGCGGTGGAGTTTCAGTACGATCCGATCCTCAAGGGCGGCTCCGACCGCACCTTTTACCGCGTGCGCGTGCCTGCCGCCGCCACTTTCATTTTCATGAAATACGGAACCGATGTGGAAGAAAACGCTTACTGGGCGGAGATCAACCGCTTCATGACGGAGATCGGCCTGCCGGTTCCCCGCATCATCGCCTACGACTTCCGGAAGCGGTTCATACTGCTCGAGGACCTGGGCGATACGGACCTTTATTCCCTGCGCACGGCTCCCTGGCGCAAACGGAGGCGCCACTATCTGACGGCTCTTTCCGCCATCCACCGGCTTCACCGGACTCCGCTATCCGACGTGCCGGCATCCTTAAAGCTGTGCCGGGGGTATGACCGGTCGCTCTACGCCTGGGAGCACGCCTACTTCAGGGAAAACTTCGTCGAGGCCGTTTGCGGGCTTTCGCTTTCCGGACCGCAGGAGCGCGACTGGACGGAGGAGATGGAGGCGCTCACCGACCGCCTGCAAAAAATCCCGGAATGCCTGGTTCACCGGGACTTTCAGTCCCAGAACATCATGATTCGAAATGACCGGCCGGTATTTCTTGACTTTCAGGGCATGCGGACGGGCAATCTGTTTTACGACCTGGGTTCTCTGATCTGCGATCCCTACGTTCCTTTTTCCCCGGCCGAAAGAAATGAACTCATCGCTTTTTATTATCGGATCATGGAGCCGGATTACAGCTTTGAAAAGTTCACCGACTATTTCTGGGAAGGCGCGGCCCAGCGGTTGATGCAGGCGCTGGGCGCCTATGGCTTTCTGGGGCTTAAGAAAAACAAGCCGGACTTTCTTCAGCATACCGCGGGCGGCATTCGGAATTTGGCCGCCGCGTCCCAGACCGGCAGCCTGCCGGTCTTACAGGAACTGGCCCGAACCTGCATGAACAAACTTTTATCCTGATCGGCCGACCGTCCGGAAAGCACGGAGATGTCTATCTTGCAGGAAAAAGAATGATCCAGAAGCATACCGACCCTTCACCGGCTGGGCTTTTGAAGCTTGCAGGTTTCTCCCTGGGCCTTTTTGCGGTCCAGACCTTCTGGGGCTTCACCTGGGCGACGCTGCCCCTCTACCTGAAAGAACTCACGGGCTCCAACGCGGGAACCGGCATCATTCTGTCCATCACCGGCATCACCGGTCTGTTTCTTCCCGTGCTGGCGGGAGCACTTTCCGATCGAATCCGCACGCCGCTGGGGCGGCGCAGGCCGCTGATCCTTGCCGGATGGCTTCTGGCCTGGAGCATGGTTTTTTTGCTGATGCGGATCGACTCGCTCACCGTGGTGATCCCCGTCATCTTTCTCGCTTACGCCGGATTCTTCTTTGTCATCGGCCCCTATTTCGCGCTGCTGCCGGACATGATTCCCGCGGCGCAGCGAAGCTTTGCTTCGGGCCTCATGTTTCTGATCGGGGGAACCGGCATCCTGAGCTATCTGCTGTTTGCCGCGCGTTGGTGGGAAGCCTCGCCTGCCCGCCCGTTCTGGTGGGTTCTGATTGCGGTTCCGATCGCCGTCGCCGTGATGTGCCTTTCCGTAAAGGAATCCGTCCCGCCGCAAAGCAAAACGCGCCTTCACCTTTTCCGGGAGCTCGCCGGCAGGAAAAATCTGCAGCGCTTTCTCTTCGCAATGACGCTGCAATGGATCAGTTTGTGGATGGTGAGCGCATTTTTCGTCATCACGTGCATGGCGCTCTTTGGTTTGTCCGTGGATCAGGCGGTCAAGGCATTCTTCGTGTTCAACGCTTCCTTTGTCGGCTTCGCCCTGCCCGCCGGACTGCTGGCCGTCAAATTGGGGCTGAAACAGACCACGATCGGCGGTGTCGCCACTTTGATCGTCTGTTTTTGCGTGATCCCCTTCATCCAAACCTATTCGTCGCTGCTTTTTCTGGTGATCATCGCCGGAGCCGCCTATGGAACGTTGCTTGCCGTATCCTACCCTTTCTTTCTCAGCATGATTCCGAAAGATCAGACGGCGGGATTCGTCGGCCTTTACCAGGCCTGCCAGAACGGAACATTGCTTCTGGGTCCGGCTGTCGCCGGAGGACTGATCGATTCTTTCGGCTACACCACCCTTTTCTTCGGAGCAGCCGCGGTCATGCTGGCCGGCATGATCCTTTACATCACCGTCAGCCGGTCCGAAGAGCAGGAGCATTAGTTTCCCGCAGGAGAAATCCGTCTTCGACGCCCGACAAAGCCGTTGCGCTGCCCCATCCAATATGTTAAGCAAATCCCCGATTATTGAACTCTTTTGGGAGAAAACCACCGTTATGAAGTACGATCCGATCGCCATTGAAGAAAAATGGCAAAAGAAATGGGAAGAAGAAAAAACCTTTAAAGTCACGGAAGATCCGCAGAAAAAGAAATACTACCTCCTGGAAATGTTTC
>CAZVGQ010000142.1:0-3917 GCA_964626775.1 uncultured Smithella sp.
TTTCCAACTACTATCTCTTTATCGTCGTGTCCTGTTATCTTTTGGCCTGCTACGGTGGTGGCTTTGCCACAATGCCCGCTTTTGCCGCGGATGCTTTTGGCCCGGCCTATATCGGCAAAGTTTACGGCTTCATGCTGACCGCCTGGAGCGTCGCCGGAATCATTGGCCCATTCGTGTTTGAAGCGTTTAAACCCCAGGCTTTGTATATCGCGGCAGCCCTTCTGGCCGTTGGATTCTGTATCGCCCTTGTTTACAAACCGCCACAGCATAAAAAAGCCTGACCCTGAAATTTTCCTGACAAAAGCCCCCGAATAGTTCAATACTATCGGGGGCTTTTTTATGGCCGCCCCGGATTTACCGACCGGCGGTCAAGATTCTCTTGACATCAAAGACTCCCTTCCCTATACTCCGCGTGGCCATAAAGACTTTTGCTCTCAAAAGTCCAAATCATATTCTACGGAGGTATCACCATGGCAAGATGGAAGTACAAAACAAGCATCATCGATCTGGACCGCCTGATCCCGCCCGAGGCCATTTCCTGCAACGAGACGGGAACTTGCGTCATTGACGGCATACCGGGCAGCCAGGACCATTTCAAGGGAATTCTCGACAAGGAAGGCGAAAGCGAGTGGGAATTGATTCAATGCCAGCCCCACGGACAAAAGCTTCTGTGCATCTGGAAGAAAAAAGTTGCCGAGGCCTTCGCCAGTTAGGGAACAAACCCCGCGCCCTTCGCATCCACGCCGATTTCAGCCTCAAGCCGGGCCTTTGGTTCCGCCCAAGTCCCCGCGCGTCGATGCCTTCATTTCAGCGCAATATCATCATGCAAAGCAGCCGTGATGGGGATGGCCCCTTTGCATGAAAAATCAAGAATACAGGAGGTAATGTTTTATGGCTTTCAATCCCCCCGCAAAAATGGTCGCTCTCGTCGGAAACGCGGGAGTCGGCAAGGCTAAACTTTCCGTTTTTAATTTGCTGCTTCGAGGATTCATGGCGGGTGCCTACATCGCCATCGGGGCGGCTCTTTGCACCGTATGTTCGACCGGAGCGGCGCCCATCTTCGGCGCCGGCGTGGCCAAACTCATCAGCGGCGCGGTTTTCCCCGTCGGCCTGATTGCCATCGTCCTGACCGGGATGGAGCTCTTTACCGGCGACTGCATGATCGTCCCCGTGGCCGCCATGATGAAAAAAGTCACTTGGGGCGACGTGATGAGAAACTGGGTCTGGGTTTACATCGGCAACTTTGTCGGCTCGCTGGCCTACGCCTACGTCATGGTCATCGGACCCTTTGTGACGGGACAGCCGGACGGCTCCATGGCGGTGAACGCGTTCGGAGAGAACGCGGTCGGAATCGCCGTGGCGAAAATTCTCGAATACAAGGCCGTGGGCGGCATGGGTCTCTGGTCCTGCTTCATCAAGGCCATCGGCTGTAACTTTCTGGTCAACATTGCCATTCTGCTGGCCATTACGGCGGACGACATCATTGGAAAATTCTTCGGCATCTGGTTCCCGATCATGGCCTTTGTCGCAACCGGCTTTGAGCACTGCGTAGCCAATATGTATTTTCTTCCGGCAGGGAAATTCCTTTGCGACTGGTATCCCGCCGTCATCGCGAAGAAGGGCGGACTGCTGCTCGCCAATGGAGGGCTTTCTTGGGGCGATATCTGGTTCTGGAACCTGATCCCCGCAACGATCGGGAACATCTTTGGCGGATTCCTCTTCATCGGGGTAACGTATTTTCTGATGTTCAAAAACGACCTTCCCAAGGATTAGGATTAACGAATGTCTATCCTGACCTGGATCGTATTTATTATTTGTTCGGCGGCGGTTGCCCTGCATTACGCTTCGACGGGTAACGCGCAATTTTTGTGGTTTGCCATTCCCGGCCTGATCATGCTTCTGGTCATCCCGATGACCCTGGCCTGGATGAGCCGCAGGAGCTTCGCGCAGGCGCATGAGCGGTCGGAAACGAAGGCCCGGGCCTATAAAATAGGCAAACTGACGCCGGCAACGATCGGAGAGGTTGTTCGAATAACGGGAGAGGTCCAGAAGATCAGTTTTCAATGGCTCAACCGGCCTCACTTTCACATTCAAGACGCGACGGGACTGATTCGGGTCATCATGTTCACCGCACCCGCCAACAAAGTGGCGGCGGGCGACCAGGTGGAGGCCATCGGCATTGTGATGAAATATCCGCTGTCGAAAGAACGGATCGCCATATCAGCCGTCAGCGTCAAACGTATTAAAAATTAAGGAGACGATTATGGACTCAAGAGAAGGAAGATGCATCTTCGGGTTTCTTTTGCTTGGATTGGCCCCTGTTCTGGCCACGGCAGGTGGAGCGGGCGCGGGAATGATTCTATTTGCCGCGGGTTTGCTGATCGCGATAACGGCGGTCGGTTAGAAAATCATTTACGGAAGAAAGTAACGGCGCAACCCGCCGTTACTTTCCCCTGAAGCATTTTAAACACTCAAGGAGTATTTTATGTCTGACAATCTTGCTAATCCAGCCCCGCTTGGTTTGATGGGGTTTGGAATGACCACGGTTCTTCTAAACATCCATAACGCGGGCTTGTTTGAGATGAGCGCAGTGATTCTGGCCATGGGTATTTTCTACGGAGGAATCGCGCAGATTATCGCGGGTTGCATGGAATTCAAAAAAGGCAATACGTTCGGCACCACCGCTTTTACGTCCTACGGACTTTTCTGGCTGACCCTTGTGTTCATCATTTACTTCAATGGAAAATTCGGTATACCCGCCAATACGATGGGATTTTTGGCGTGTTATCTCTTTATGTGGGGTTTGTTCACATTTTTCATGTGGATCGGCACATGGAAGGCCAATCGAGGCCTTCAGGTTGTCTTTCTGTCATTGACGATTCTGTTTTGGATGCTCGCGGCGCGCGACGCGTTCGGCTGGACCGGAACATGGGCGGTTTTGACCGGTTATGAAGGCATCTTCTGCGGATTTTCGGCCATTTACTGTGCGATGGCGCAGGTGATCAACGAAAATTTCAAAAGAGTGGTCTTGCCGCTGGGTCAGAAATAGATTTAAAATTCCATTACGGTCAGAATAAAACCCTGATCCATCGATTTTCCAGCAAAAAAAGGCTCTCCCGTAATCAAAGCGGGGGAGCCTTTTTCATTGGATCGGGATTTACGAAGCGCACCTGAACCAGGTGAGGCCAATTACAACAGCCCCCGCAATTAACCGATAAATCACAAACGGCAGAAAGGTTCCGGTCTGGACATAGCGAAGCAGAAAGCCGATGGCGGCCAGGCCGGAGGCGCACGCCACCACCATGCCGGCGAGGAACCCCGCGTCTATGATGGACGGATTGGCGGCAAGCTCCGGAACCTTCACCAGCGCCGCCCCCAGAATAATCGGCGCCGAGAGCAGAAAGGAAAGAATCTCTCCCGGTCCTTGAATCAAACCCAAAATTACTACTTGTACCATATCCATTAAGGCCTCATTCAGTGTTCATATTCGTAGGATTACTTTACCTGATTAACCCGGCTTTGTCCACATGGACTGCAAAGGAATTTTCCAATATCTCCAGGGAATGTAACATAAAGAAATTGTTATCATAAAAAAAAACTTGACAAAATAAGACGACTGGTCTAATCGACCACCGGGGCCGAAAAAACTACCGTTATGAAAAGAAACACCAAGCAAATAATTATTGAAAAAGGGGCTGAGATAATTAATCTCAAGGGATTTCATCACACCGGCATTCAGGAGATACTGGATGCTGCGGACGTGCCAAAAGGCTCTTTTTACAATTATTTCAAGAGTAAAGATGATTTCGGACTTCAGGTGATTGACTATTATGTCGAGCAGTTTGCGATGCTTTTGGATAAAACCATAAAGGACTCCACCCTGTCTCCCACGGAAAAGATGAAAAAAGTTCTCTTGT